>NZ_JAJAFY010000003.1:0-209465 GCF_025384885.1 Photorhabdus kleinii | reverse complement strand
TTAATTCGTAGAGACTGTTATTCAAATTTTCTATGATTGATGATTTAATTGGTTTATTAAAAAGTTTATTCCTTGGTTGAATGCGTTATTAAAGATGATTCCTTTTAAAAATAGATTATCTGATTGATTTATTCATATTTTTATTTATCCGTTTTCCCTAGGAGACATAAGCATGAATAAAATCAACCTTTGTTTTTCATTTTTCACTGATGGTTTTATAATGGATAGGTTTTAGACTATGATTAAAAATCATTGTTTTAACTCTTGGATTAATCAGTATAAAGTTTTAACGATGGTTTTACCCGTTTTACCCCTGTTTTTTATTAAGTTTAATCATCATGGTATATTGTGTTTTATGTTCAAAAAACATTAATCACACTTGCTTTTTATCTTTATAAATCAGTCAGTAAATAGCCTGATGATGTAAAGATACTCTTTCGAATAATCACGCTTTTTTCAGGACGTAAATCCTGCCGAATTAACCTGTTTTATCCATTTTTTTATTACATTATTTTGATGGTCTGCTTCGTAAAATGATGGAAATAAATCACTTTAATATCAGACTGTATGAATGATATTATTTTACTTACTGATTTGTTTTTAACTCATTTATTAATGATTAATGGATTGCGATTAAATACAATTAACTATTCTGCTAAAAAATTTTACTTATTGAATTTACCTTTTATATAAAAACTTGAATTTATCTGTATTCCCCACTTTTAAATAACTATGGCAGATTAGATGAATGTAAAACAGGCGAAGAAGAGTATCACCGGTAGATATATTAAATGTGATAGTGAAAAAGATTTTTTTAATCACGCTATACCTTTTAAAAACGGGTGTTAATACAATGCTGGTTTTCTTAACCCTTAGTTGAATCATTACCGATAAAAAGGCGTTTACGATCGCCAAAAAAGGGAAAGGTAAGTAAAAAGAGAAAGTGAATAATGTTAAAAACATAATGTGCTTGCTCTTTTTTCCTGATTTTAAAACCATACTGACAGATAAAAAAAGATTTTCTTAACAAGATTAAAGGTATTAAAAACAGTGTTAAATCCCTCTGATAGCAGTAAAATGCCATTTCCATGCAGACTGCCAGTACAAATTTTTTCATTTAATTATTGAAGAAAACTCTGTAGTGATAGCCGAGACGCTAAAAATCAATAATCTGAAATGTACATGTTCACGTTGATCACAATAATCACAAAATATAATAGTCAATAAAGATATAATAACTTATGTGTTCTATTTGTTTATATTGGTGAAAGTTGATGGAAAATATAAATTTTAAAAAACACTTTTCTTAAGAATTTTTGTTTTTTTATTGAAGAATAAAAGGCATTTAGAATATTGTTCCCCGTAACAATTTAAATATAAATTGTTTTTATTTTATACTGAAAGTATTTATATGATTTTTTTGTTTATAATATAAGGCTAAATTTATTTGACAGTTTTGTATTTGATGACTATTGTTCTTCCCTGATTTGCAGATGTTATTTCAAATATAATAATATCGTTTGTTATTATTTATTTTAAATGTAAATAGCATTTTGTGATGTTGTTCAATTTATTGTTTTTATTGGAAAGTTTTATTTTCATAAATTAATCAATATGGGTAATTATATTCGCTTGATAATAAATTGAAACTATTTCTAATGTGATAGTTTGTTATCGAATATTTGTCTTTAAATTTAGTGTAAATCTGAGAGTGATTCGTTATTTTAATTACTGATGAACACAGGGTTATTTTCTTGCAATTGATGTAAAGCAGTAAAAATATCCTCACTATAGAGGATGATAATTATTTGTCCGCGTTGTTGACAAAGTATTTAAAATAAATTGGCCGCAGGCCATATAGGAGTAAATAAGTGAAGTACGATTTTATTGTTGTTGGTTCAGGGGCAATTGCAGGTTCAATCGCCTATGAGTTGGCAAGTAGAAATCTTTCGGTTTGTCGGGTTGGAGAGACTGATCGAACTAATGCTGCTTCTAAAGCTGCCGGTGCAATGAACGGTTGTTTTGGTGAAATTACCAGTGGCTTATTAGCGAGTGAACACGGTAAGTTGAAATTGAATATGGATTGTATTTCCAGGGACCTTTGGCCGACTTGGGCGCAACGGTTAGCTGACTCTTCCGGTGATACCCGATCGCTGTTCACTGCTAAAGGCACTCACGTGATACTGAACACTGCCGGGATGGAAGAGATTGACACTATCAATTATGACGCTATCGAACAAACCCTGAACGATTATGCGGCACCTTATGAAACCGTTGATCCGCGTGAAATTGAGTGGTTAAAGCCCAACGATTTAGTGCGTCCGTTGCGTGCTTTGTACATCCCTGATGAGCATGCGCTGAACTCGCATTTATTGCTGGAAAAGCTGGATGCGGCATTTGTTGCTGAAGGTGGATGTCTTAAAGAAGAGAATGTTAAGTGTGTGCTGATTGAAGAGGGTTTAGCTACCGGTGTCGAATTGCTCAGTGGCGAACGTTTAATGGCAGATAAGGTCGTCGTGGCTGCCGGTGCACACTCGTTGGATCTGTTATCAAATATACCTTCAGTTGTTCGCCAAATTCCGCCAATCTTTGCCGGTTATGGGGTATCCATTCTGGTCAAGATGCCAAAAGGCAGAGAACTGCCGACCTCAGTCATCCGTACCCCTAACCGGGCATTTGCCTGTGGGCTGCATTGTGTACCACGTGGTGATGGTGTGCTGTATCTTGGTGCGACCAATATTCTGTCTGAAAAACCACGCAGTCAGGCACTGATTTCTGATGTGCAGTTCTTGTTGGATTGTGCGTTAGATCAGTTGGATATTAACTTGCATGATGCTGAGATCCTCTCAATTCAGGTTGGTAACCGGCCAATTCCTGCTGATGGGTTCCCGCTGATTGGCGAATGTGGCGTAAATGGTCTTTGGTTGGCTACCGGGACTTACCGTGATGGCTTACATCAATCACCGTTATTAGCGGATTATGTGGCTAATGCTTTGACGGGAGTAGAAAATAGACTCATTAATCTTGATGATTTCAATCCCGTTCGTCCTCCGTTGGTCGGTTTCTCCCGTGAAGTGATGGCTAAAGAAACTACCCAACAAATGTTTGCTACCGGCTATGAATATCGTTGGGATATCAAACCTTACTGGCTGCCACTGCTGAATGAAGGGATGATGCGCAATTATCAGAATTTAATTGAGTCTCTTCACCCTCAATTCACTCCACCGCCAGAGCTGGTCGCCTTCTCTCATATTTATGAATCCATGCGTGAACGGTTACGTAGTTATTATGAGGCATGGTCATGAGTTTTTCGCTGAAAGATCAAGTTGTCATTGATAAAGCCAGAGAGTTACTGTCAGAGGCCGGCGTTTGGGATGTGGAAACTGATCTCACGAGCTTAGTTGACCGTTATCTGGAAAGGCGTTGTAAAGATCGCGCCCGTGATGAATTTATGCTTGCGGTTCATGAACGCTGTAACCGGATCCCTCTTGGGCATATTGTCGGTACTGTGGATTTTGATGGATTGCCTCTGACGGTGGGGACCGGGGTATTTATCCCGCGCCCTCATAGTCAAGTTATTCATAAATGGCTGGAGAATGAATATCAAACACCTCCGGGGGCAGTGGTTCTGGACTTATGCTCCGGTAGTGGCGCCATCGGTTTAGCTATTGCTAAACGTCGCCCGGATTTAAAGGTCACTTGTGTCGAATATGATGATGTGGCTTTTCAATACCTGACGCGAAATATCTATCGGTTGGCGAATTGGGCGATTAAAGCCGATGGATTAAAAGCAGATTTACGGGATTGGCAAGCATTTTCTCAATTTAACAGATCGGTGGCGTTGATTGTGGCTAATCCACCTTATGTGCCGGAACAGCAGGAAATATTGCCGGAATGGGAGGAGCATCATCCTTATGCGTCGGTGTATTCGGGGGATGATGGGCTTGACTTAACGCGGTTGATTATCAAACAAGCTAAACAGCTACTGCAATCAGAGGGTTGGTTAGTTATTGAACATGGTGAAAGCCAGGGAGAGAGTGTCAGAACATTATTTTTAGAGTCTGGCTTCTCTTTGGTACGAACCATTATCGATGAAGATATTTCTGATACAACAGGCAGTTCGGTAATCACTGTTGGTTGTAAGCTCATTTGAACTTAGACAGTTGGAGTCTAGATAATGGATGTAAAACATAAGCAGGACTGGATGACAATTCGCCGGTCACGGACAACCGGCGCCTTAGCGCAAGCTATCGACGAAGGTTTGACCAGTTTCACTGTAGTTGAACGTCAAGGTAAGCAAATTACTACAGAGGAAGGAAAAGTCTTTACTGAATTTGTTTCCTGCTCTTATTTGGGATTAGAACATCATCCTGCCTTAATTGAAGCGGCAAATCAGGCTATGTCCCGCACAGGGATACATTTGTCATCGTCCCGTGGTGCGATGCGCCCACAATATTTGGGGCAATTGGAGAAACTGCTGGAAGAGATTTATCAGGGTGGTGCCGTTGCGGTGTTTACTTCCACCAGTAATGTTCATCTTGGTGTATTGCCGTTATTGGGGAGTGGCTCTCTACCTAACTATCCTCTTTCCCGGCCTGTACATTGGTTGATGGATAAAACTGCTCATGCTTCTATGCAGGTCTTACGCGGTATTCTTGAACAGTTCGGACCGGTATCGCGGGTTGATAGTGCTGATGCACAGTCAGTACAGCAAGCTTTGCAGAACTGTAAGGAGAATCAGCGTACACCTATTCTGTTGATTGATGGTATTGGTTCAATGAATGGTTTAATTCCGGTTGCGGAATTAACGCGACAATTGGCTGCTGCTGGAGGCTATGTCTATGTAGATGATGCTCATGGTATTTCCATTATGGGGCGTCATGGCGCGGGTTATGCCTTTGTTGCACTTGACCATATTTTGCCATCCAACCTCATACTTGCAGGTTCATTATCCAAAGCATTTGGTGGCGCCGGGGGTTTTGTGGTGGTTGCAGGTGCCGATGATGTCGAAGTGATTAGTACTTTAGCGAATCCTCTGGTTTTTGGTCATTCGATTATGGTGCCGATGTTGGCAGCTAACGTTGCCTCTGCAAGACTTCATCTCAGCCTTGAGATAGAAATCCGGCAGGAGCAGTTATGGAAAAACATTAATCTGTTTGATTCCCTGATGGAGAACAGTTTGATGAATGCGGGTGTGCAATCTCCCGTTCGCGGCGCTTTATTCGAAAATGAAGCGGAAGGGCTTGAAGCTGCTCGTTTGCTGCGTGACAATGGTATCTTATTATTCCCGGTATTTTATCCACTGGTCCCGGATGGCAATGCAATGTTGCGCTTTGCTTTCTCTAGTGAGCATAAGGCAGGTGAAATCAAGCAGCTAGCAAATACCTTATTTGAAATAAGGGAAAAAGGGCTGAATTGGGTTGAGCCACAGGCTGTAGTTCCACAGGTATAAATCACCAGCTTACCGATAAAGAAGATAATTGAAATAAATCAGTGACGAAGATCAAATATATGACTCAAGCAATAATAAATAAACAGGACATATTACAACCTTACAGGGAATCTCTGGATGTTATTAATATGCAGATTCTGGCTCTTCTTTCTGAACGTATGAAAGTCTGCATGAAAATCGCTGAGGTAAAAGCGGAACAGGATATTCCGATGATGCAGCTACAACGTATTACCTCGTTACTGGATATGTTGCGGGATAAATCAACAGATTTTGGGTTACGGCCTGAATATACTGAATCAATATTCCAACTGGTTATCGAAGAGGCTTGCCGTCGAGAAGAAGAGCTGATTGACCAGTTGTTACACGAGAAAGTAAAAAATAATGAAAATACTGCTCATTGATAATTATGATTCCTTTACGCAAAACATTGCTCAATATCTGTATGAAGTGACGGGCAGTGTGCCGTCCGTAGTCACTAATTCTTTGACTTATAAAGAGTTAATGATAGACGAATATGATGCGGTAGTCCTTTCTCCAGGGCCAGGACATCCGGCTGAAAGCAGTGATTTTGGGGTCTGTGCTGAAGTTATTGCACGTGCCAAAGTGCCACTGTTGGGTATTTGTCTCGGTCATCAGGGTATTAGCCTGGCATTTGGCGGCTGTGTAGAACATGCCCCCAATCCGGTACATGGCTATCGCAGTCGCATCAGGAACACCGGAGAAGGATTATTCCTCGGTTTGCCTGAACAGTTTGAAGTGGTCAGATATCACTCGTTGGTATGTACCCGGTTGCCTGACAGTCTAAAATGTACTGCCTGGACTGATGATGGCTTAATCATGGCAATTGAGCACACCGAAAGGCCGATCTGGGGGGTTCAATTTCATCCTGAATCGATTGATTCTGAATATGGGCGTGAGCTACTTAGTAATTTCGTGCGGATAGCGGAGACGTATAAAGAGAATAACGAACAGGAAGTTACCGCTCAGAATATATGTACTGATGTCAATGAGGCCTATCTTGCAGTAGGTGGAAGACAATATCTCAACCTGAATTATCGTGAGTGTAAGGAGATAGTCGATCCTGAATCCTTGTTCATTCAACGCTATGGCAATGATACACATGCTTTCTGGCTTGATAGTGAAAATTCTGATAGACCCAATGCCCGCTTCTCAATTATTGGAAGCGGTAATGAACAGGGCGCTATCAGGCTTGAATACTGTGTACAGACGGAGAGTTTGCGTTTAACCGGTCCTGATGGCGAGAGGATTGTTCAGGGAGATTTTTTCTCACTGATGTCTGAGTTGCTTGATATGGTGGAAATTTTGACACCAAAATCGATGCCATTTGTATTTAAAGGCGGATTTGTCGGTTATTTAGGATATGAATTAAAGGCGCTGACAATTGGCAGCAACAAATACCGTTCAAAACATCCTGATGCCAGCTTAATATTTACTCCGCATTTTTTTGTATTCGATCATCAGCAAAATAAACTTTATGAATGTTTTATCACACCGATAGGGCAGCCACATAATTGGTCACCGGAACTTTTAGTTACCATTGCAAAAAATACCGGTGAAGTGATACCTGATTTTATTCCCGGTGCTATCGATCAGAATAAAATTTGTCTGGAATATGGAGCTGAGAAGTATATGGATGGAATCCGTAAATCACTCCAATACATCACAGATGGTGAGTCCTATGAAATCTGTCTGACGAATAGGGCAAAGATGACTTATTCAGGGCATCCATTGGACGCTTATCGACGTATGCGTCATGCCAGCCCTGTACCTTATGGCGCTTATTTAGCCTGTGGGGATTTTTCTGTACTCAGCGCATCACCAGAAACGTTTTTACGTATTGATGAGGCCAGAAATATTGAATCCAGGCCGATTAAGGGGACCCGGCCACGAGGAAAAACGGTAGCAGATGATCAGTGTTTGCGGCTGGAATTGAGTCAGTCCACTAAGGACAGAGCAGAAAATCTGATGATAGTGGACTTGGTGCGTCATGATCTTAATCAGGTATGTCGTCCAGGCAGTGTGCATGTACCTGAATTATTTAAAGTTGAGAGTTTCTCTTCTGTACATCAATTGGTTTCGACCATACGCGGTGAGTTATGTGAAGAAACGTCATCGATGGAGGCTATCCGGGCATGTTTTCCTGGAGGATCAATGACCGGAGCGCCGAAGAAGCGCACGATGGAGATTATTGACACGTTGGAGTCATCGGCACGCGGTGTTTATTCCGGCGCGCTTGGATGGTTGTCTTTCAGTGGTGAAGTGGAATTGAGCATTGTGATACGTACAGCTGTGTTACATCAAGAGTGTGCTGAATTTGGCATTGGGGGGGCAATTGTTGCTCACTCTGATCCTTATGGCGAATTTGAAGAGACATTGGTCAAAGCTAGTGTGCCCTATTTCAGTTTTAGTCATATGGCGGAGGAAATGTGTGAGTAACCATAAAGTGGTCATTCTTGGTGGGCAAGGTGCTATTGGTTCTTTATTAGAGCGCCTTTTTACTCGCTGTGGTCACATTGTATACAGTGTTGACAAACGAACGCAGGGAGTGCGTTCTCATCACTATCATTCTTATTACTACCAGATTGATATCTTAAATCCGGCTGCTGATGCTGGAGCGGTTTTTAGTGGGGCAAAGGCGGTAGTCTTTGCCTTACCGGAAGCCGTTGCCATACAAGCGTTGCCTTGGGTATTGTCTGCTATTGGTGATGATGTACAGATCGTGTCAACCTGTTCAGTTCAGGCCCCTTTCTATTCTGCATTAAGAGCTGCCGCCCCCGGGCAGCCCTTCATTGGTGTTAACCCGATGTTCTCGCCATCTTTGCCGGAACAAAAAAGGCCAGTTGCAGTCATTCTCGATAACTGTCATGTTAGTGAACATTGGATTGAGCGGGTATTGATGCAGGCTGATATGCGTATCAGTAGGATGACACCGGAGGAACACGATCGGGTTATGGCGCTTTGTCAGGCTTTGCCCCATGCCGCGATACTGATTTTTGGCTTGGTGTTGGCGAAAAGCCCGTTAGATATTCGTACCTTGGCAACTATTGCGCCACCGCCCATGCGTACAATGCTGGCGTTATTATCAAGGATCTTACGCAATCCAATAGAAGTGTACTGGGACGTTCAATATGAAAATCCGATGGCTGCCGAACCGCGTCAGGAATTGCTGCATGCCATACAACAGTTAGATTCGATAGTACAGGCTGGCGATCAAACTGAATTTGGCTATAACCTCAGAGATATTGCGCAACAACTGGGGGAACAGCTTGATATCAGTGCTGCTGATTGCCAGCATATTTTTTCAACGCTTGAATGATATAGAAAGGAGTTGAGGGGATGTCGTTAAATAGAGTTGCTGAGGCTAACGGGCGGGCAGGACTCAGAAATTGGCTGGGATTACTGATATTGATGTTACCAGTATTGCTAGTGACTGTGGACAATACGATCTTAAGTTTTGCTTTACCAAAAATAGCTGAAGCTCTGGGGCCCAGTGCAAGCCAGCAATTATGGATAATTGATGCTTATTCATTGGCATTGGCTGGTTTGCTGGTATCAATGGGAAGTATTGGTGATCGTGTTGGTCATCGTTCATTACTGTTATTTGGATCTTTGGGATTCACGGTTATTTCGGTGTTCACGGCACTGTCAACTTCACCTGAACAATTGATTTTAGGGCGAGCCGTACTTGGATTTTTTGGTGCGATGCTGATGCCTTCAACTTTGGCTTTGATCAGCGTTCTTTTTGAGGATCGTGAACAGCGTCGATTGGCTGTTGCTATCTGGGCGACAACATTAACTATTGGTTCGGCCTTAGGTCCCGTAGTGGGTGGTGTTCTATTACAATTCTTCGATTGGAGTTCAATTTTTCTCTTGGCAGTACCGGTATTAGTGCCATTGTTGATCTTCGGACCGATGTTATTGCCAGAGTCCGATAAAAAACAGACGGGCATTATCGATGTGTATAGCGTTCTGTTATCGATCGTTGCTATGGTTGGTATTGTTTACGCGATTAAACACCTTGCCAGTGATGGGTTTGAAATAAGTGTAATACTCGAACTGTCGGTTGGTCTTATTGCTGGCGTGCTATTTGTTCGTCGGCAACATCGTCTGCCTGTACCGTTGATGGATCTTTCCCTGTTCCGTAATGGTATGTTTACCGGTTCGGTTATTGTTAATTTACTGAGTTTGGCATTGCTGGTTGGTTTTGTCTTTTTTGCCACACAGGTCTTGCAAATTGTACTCGGTATGAAGCCGATTTTGGCTAGCCTGGCATTGGTTCCCGGACAAATAATGGCAATTGTTATGGGTATGGCGATAGTGCCTATTGCTCAACGGGTGCCTGCTCATTATCTGGTGCCAATTTTGCTGAGTGTTGCAGGTATTGCATTTCTTCTGGTAGCGAGTATCGGCAGTGATTTAGTCACTCTGATTGTTGCTTTCGCATTATTAGATATTAGTGTGGGAGCAATTGCTTCGGTGTCTAACGATTTGGTGCTTTCGTCAGTACCCTCCTCTAAAGCAGGAGCGGCATCATCAATAAGCGAAACGGCTTATGAAGTGGGTGTTGTACTTGGCACGACTATTCTGGGGGGATTGGTCACGGCTTTCTATCGTATAACATTGCAATTACCAAATGAGATCTCTCAGGAACAGACGGGATTAGCTTTAGAGACTTTAGCGGGAGCTTACGTTGTAGCGAATTCATTAGCTGAATCAGAGGGGCAGAAGCTGATGACAGCGGCGGCGGAATCATTCACCAGCGCTATTCATATGATGAGCTGGATGACAGTGGTATTGACCGCAGGAGTGGTATTGCTCGCTTGGCGTTTGCTGAAAGCTCCGCAGAAAGAACAGGTGCTTGAGTATTGATAGTTTTATGTGCAGCCATTGAAAATGGCTGCACTGCATCGTGATAATTATTGATCTAGTTCTATTGTTTGATTCAGTTATTTTGATTTATACCCGTCATCTTTCAAGCTGCCTCTTTGTTGGCTGCACTCACTCACCCCGGTCACATCGTTATCTACGCTCCCGGGGATTCATTCCCTTGCCGTCGCGATGCAACTTGAAATCCATAGGGTATATTGCCTATTTCATTAGGGGTTTTTTATTTACTTTTTTATCGGTCATTTAAGCGTTTATTTGTAAGAAATCTTCTTATTGTAAAGAGAGTTATTTTCTACTTTTAATTTAAATTATATTCATAATTTCATTATTCAATAATATCTATGGATTTATATCTTATGGTGATTTTTGAAAATACAATTATACTTGTTGTTTTTATTTGTATTTTCTAATAATACCTCATGAGATAAGTATAAAATTGAAATTTTAATTAGTATCTATTAAAAGGTAGTGATATATAACAGAAATATTCTCCATGATTAATGGAAAAAATGAGAATTTACATTAATATTTTAAATTGTGTAATTTCAATGTTGTATTTAATTGATTTCTGTAAAGTGAATAAATATTTACCTAATTAATTCTCGTTGGAATTATCTTTCTGGCCTACCTGTTGTTGAAGTAGCTGTATATTTTGCCAGAAAAAATCGGTGCTTTCGTTATGGCTAATTTTGACTATTAGCAATTTAGTGACATAACCGGTAGGGATAGCAATAGAGACTTTGGAACTTGGTTAAATGGATAATTGATATATGAAGTTATTCTAAATGTATATACCCTATGGATTCCAAGTTGCATCGCGACGGCAAGGGAATGAATCCCCGGGAGCGTAGATAACGATGTGACCGGGGTGAGTGAGTGCAGCCAACAAAGAGGCAACTTCAAAGATGACGGGTATAAATTTAAACTCAGGAGAATTCTCATGGATAAAATAAGAACGGTTGCTGAGACTTTGGCAATATTACATCAGTATCATCATCTGATTGGTGTAGAACGACAGCCAAAACAACTTAAGACCTTGGATTTTGACGGCAAGGTAATATTCTCCAACGATCCAGAAACAGCGACTGTGCCACCTGCATTTTTTACAGTACAAACTATACAAGAGTTGAAAGCGCTCGGCGGTGTACCTGACCGTGAGTACGGCCCTGGCAAAATGAAACCCCATCATACGTTACCGGAGCCGTTTTCTGCTGAACGGCTGGCAAATGTTTCTGGTAATCATATTGATCTGTGCAAAGCTTTTAGGGCCTATATCTATAGTGATTCTGCTTTAGTCAAAGATTATGAAGAAATGCTTAATGCTAAGCGCTTCCCGATGAAGGTTGCGTTATACAGTGGCGAGAAAATGACTATCTCCTCCGATAATCCATTGGTTGTTGAAGATAAAGATGATTATGGTGAACCGGTTGTCTTGGTGTATGAGCAGATAATCATTGAACCGGGAGGTCAAATTATTTACCGCACTAATGGTCGAATCGAAGCTAACACTATTGTAGGGAATGAAAATACTGGAAAGGAGAATGTTGTCAATAGAGGCAGTAATGGCACCGATGGTCTTGATGGCGCACCAGGAAATCAAGGGGCTAATGGCAGTGATGGTAAAGATGGTACAGATAGTAAAAATGGCTGCTTAATTAACGCCACATCAGGTACTGATGGAGCCAGCGGTTCTGTCGGAGGATTAGGGGGGGATGGTGCAGCGGCTGGAAATGCGAATGACCTGACTATTACTAGTCAATCTCTTACTGGAACAATAAATGCGGCAACGATAGGTGGTAATGGTGGTAACGGTGGAAGAGGCGGTCTTGGGGGACGTGGGGGTAATGGGGGTAATGGAGGTAATTGGGGCAATGAAACAATCAAGTGGTGTCCTGCTGGGGAGGCAGGAAATGGGGGCGCTGGAGGAAATGGAGGGAATGGAGGCAGGGGGGGGAAAGGTGGGGACAGTGGTAACATATATATTAATTACTCTGACGGTGGTCCAGTACTTCAGGTTATGTCAATTAATGGTCTTGGTGGGGAAGGTGGGAAGGCCGGTTGGGGAGGAATAGGGGGTGAACCTGGAAATAGTACCAGAGTACTCGGTGTACATGGTTTGTCGGGAGCCTATGGTAAAGATGGTCTTAAAGGAGAATTTGGAGATGACGGTAACACCGGCAAGATATATGTCAACGGTCATGAACGGGAATCTGATCGGAAACTTAATCGCTAGTGGTGCCGCAATCAGACGGGTCTGAACGACGATAAATAAGGGGAAATAGGGTCAGATCTTGGTTTTGCTTATGTTCAAGTGGTTTACATTATTAATTACTGAATACTTATTGGGGCTGGCCTTGCTGGTTGGCTTCGTTTTTCGCCACTCAGGTTTTACAAGTGTACTGAGTATGAAGCCGATTTTGCATTGGTTCCTGGGTAAATTAATGGCGATTGTTATCGGCATGGCAATAGTGCCTGTTGCTCAATGTGATTTTTGAAGAATATAATCATGATTATTATCTTTTATTTGTATTTCCTAATAATACTTAATGAGACAAATATAAAATTGAAGTATTTAGTCAGCACGTATTAAAAGATCGTGATGTATCACAGAAATATTCTCTTTAATTAATGAAAAAATTGGGAAATTACATTAATATTTTAAATTGTGTCATTTAAATATCGCATTCAATCGCTTTCTGTAATGTGAATAAATACTTACCTAATTGATTCTTATAGAAATTATTTTTCTGGCCTACCCGTTGTTGAAATGCTTACATCCTTTGCCAGAAAAAATCGATGTCTCCACTATGGCTAATCTGGTAATTAGCCAGGGGCAATATTCTGGCTATTAGCAATTTAGTGTCACAATCGGTAGTGATAGCAGTTGATACTTTGAAGCTTGGTTAAATGAACAACTGATATATAAAGTTATCCTAACTGTATATACCCTATGGATTTCAAGATGCATCGCGACGGCAAGGGAGCGAATCCCCGGGAGCATAGGTAACTATGTGACCGAAGTGAGAGAGTGCAGCCAACAAAGAGGCAACTTGAAAGATAACGGGTATAAATTTAAACTTTGGAGAATATCTATGGATAAAATAAGAACGGTTGCTGAAACTTTGGCAATATTACATCAGAATTATCATCTGATTGGTGTAGAACGGCAGCCAAAGCAACTTAAGACCTCGGATTTTGACGGCAAGGTAATATTCTCTAACGATCCGAAGACCGCGACTGTGCCACCTGCGTTTTTTACGGTACAAACCATACAAGAGCTGAAGGCACTCGGAGGTATACCTGACAGCGAGTACGGCCCTGGCAAAATGGAACCCCATCATCCGTTACCTGAACCGTTTTCTGCTGAACGATTGGCAAATGTCACGGGTTATCATATTGATTTGTGTAAAGCTTTTAGGGCCTATATCTATAGTAATTCTGCTTTAGTCAAAGATTATGAGGAAATGCTTAATGCTAAGCGTTTCCCGGTGAAGGTTGCGTTATACGTTGGCGAAAAAATCACTGTTACCGCAGATGCACCATTGCTTGTTGAAGATAAAGATGATTATGGCGAACCGGTTGTCTTGGTATATGACCAGATAATCATTGAACCGGGAGGTCAAATTATTTACCGCACTAATGGTAAGATCGAAGCTAATACTGTTGTAGGGAACGGCAATGATGATAAAAAGCAGAGCATTATCAGTAAAGGCTCTGATGGAGACGATGGTTTTGAGGGTGAACAGGGAAGTAATGGGGTTAATGGCAGCAATGGTAATATTGGTTCAGAGAATAAACATGGTTGCTCTGTTAAATCCACACCAGGTACTGATGCAACTGGCGGTTCTTCGGGAGCGCAAGGGATGGATGGCAAAAGAGCTGGCAGTGCAAATGACGTAATTATTAATGTTGACATTTTTACTGGAGTAGTCAATGCGGCATCGATAGGTGGTAAGGGTGGAAAGGGTGGATATGGCGGTAATGGAGGTAATGGAGGGAATGGTGGAAATGGAGGATCTGCAACAAACAAATGTAGTGCTGGATATGGAGGAAGGGGAGGAGATGGCGGTAATGGAGGGGATGGAGGTAATGGGGGTAACGGTGGGGACAGTGGTAACATATATATTAATTTCACTCAGGGTCAGCCAGTAATTAATGCTCTGTCATATAGAGGAGATGGCGGTAATGGAGGGGTAGGTGGTAAGGGAGGAATAGGCGGAGCAGGTGGGGTAGGTGGCGTTGGTAATAGAGGATTAAATAGTAATGGTCATCCCGGAGTATCTGGTGAAGCTGGTATTGATGGAAAATCCGGCAATGCAGGGACTTCTGGCAAGGTATATGTTAACGGTAATGTAGGGAATCATAGTGATAATCATACTTTAGACTGGCTTGAAGACTATAAATAAGGGGAATGGGTTCATATTTTCCGTATCGTTTGTGGCAAGGTTTACTTGCGACAACGAAGATGTGTTCATAAATAACTCTTTTTTTATCGTTATAGATCATACGGTAAATTTCGTGATGGAGTTGTACATCTAATAATTGTTTTCCACTGGTCAGTTATTTGTATTTCATAATGCATTTTCCTTTGGGTGGAAAGATGCTGAAGTATAGCAACTGACCGAAACAGAAAGATACCAGATTTCCAGTTTAAAAGAAGCCGGTTTTTCACAGCTTTTCATTGCTGAATCATTTAAGCGAAGCCCGTCGACCATCAGCAGAGAATTGAAGAGAAATCAAGAAGTCCAGATATACTGCCCTGAACAGGCTCATTTGAAGGTATTGGCTTGTCGTCATTTTGCAAAGAAAGCCGTGAAAATAACGCCGGAAGTAAATTGGTCAAAGATTATGAAGAAATGCTTAATGCTAAGCGTTTTCCGATGAAAGTTGCGTTATATAGTGGCGAAAACATCACTGTTACTGAAAGTAATCCATTGATTATTAAAGATAAATAACACTCTGGTGAACTGGTTGTCTTGGTGTACAACCAGATAACCATTGAACCGGAAGGCAAAATTATTTGCTACACCAACGGTAGGATTGAAGCGAATATCATTCAAGGGGTTGGAAACGGTCCACAGCACTTTATCAGTAAAGGGCTTGATGGAGAAATTGGTGCTCCTGGTGCAACTGGAAATAGCGGAACTGATGGCGTTGAGGGTTCACCTGGTCGTCAGAATAAACATACCTGTCTAATTTCCCCTACATCAGGTACTGATGGAATTAAAGGTTCTTCGGGAGCGCAGGGATCGGGTGGCGCACCAGGTGGAGAGGGGCCGAGACTAACTGTCGTATGTGATAATGTGGATGGGCAGGTAGAGTTGTGGTCGGCGGGTAGTGATGGTGGCATGGGGGGGATGGTGGTCGTGGCGGTAATGGTGGTAAGGGGGGGATGGTAGTTTTTATGGTAATGTTGCTGATTATAATCATTATCTTACTGTTGGCACACTGTGCCAGCCTGCGATTGGAGGGTGCGGAGGAGATGGAGGGGATGGGGGTAATGGAGGTTGTAGTGGAGATGGGGGTGACATAGATTTTAGCTATTCTACTGGTAAACCACACATTATTAGTTGGTCAGTACCAGGCATGGGAGCACCTGGCGGTAAGGGAGGATATGCAGGGAAAGGCGGTGATGGTGGTATCGGTAATATCAGACAGAGTAAGGGTGGAGACGTAAGTCAAAATGTAGCTTGTTCCGGAAAGGCGGGTAAAAAGGGTAAGAATGGATTGTTAGGTGGGGAAGGAAAGGATGGGCGGATATATGTCAACGGCAAATTGAGAGAGATGAATCCAAATGCATTGCCGCTTTCTGAGAAAGAACTGTCTGGAAACAAGTAGATTAGGGATAGTGAGATCATCGAGGTGAAATATAAGGTTTTTCATCAAAACAACTGTAGTCTGTAATTAACTCAGTGCACCGTATGGTTAATATGTGCACTGAATTTGTAGTGTAAAATTTTCGAGAAAAGTTATTTCAACCAACCTTTCTTCTGTGCGATTTCCAGTTGTGGCAGCAGATATTGCCATAATTCAGGATAGGCATCGGCAATGAATTTATTGCGGCTAATCACTTGCTCAAAACGAATACCGTCTTCTACCCAACTTTGCCCTTTATTATACAGATTCATCAGCATCGGCATTAGTCTATCCAGCGTAAGAGCAAAACGGGCGTCTTGGCTTTCTGCTGCTTCATACTCTTGCCAAAGTGACATAAAATGATTTTTCTGTGGTTCGGGGAGTAAACCAAAAAGACGGTCGGCGGCTTTGATTTCCTGTTCATGAATAGCTTCACGGGCTGCTAAATCGTAAACCATGACATCACCCGCATCAATTTCTACAATATCGTGAATTAATGCCATTTGAATAACCCGCTGGATATCCACCTCTTTTACATAGGGTGCAAAACTCATTGCGGCGATAGCAAAATGCCAACTATGCTCGGCTGAATTTTCCCGACGATGGTTATCCAGTAACTTAGTCCGCCGTTGAACTTTTTTCAGCTTATCTAACTCCATCAAAAAACCGATGACATTCGTAAAAGGGCCAAAATCAACGGTAGGTACTGCTAACGACATATAAACCTCATTAATTATTTTTTTCATCAAGAGAATAAGGCAGAGGCTGAATGGTGAGTGAATGCCCTTCATCGTCACGGACACGGAATACACTATGACTTTCCATATCATTATTCATGACGATTTGTACCCAGACACTATTATCATTCAACTTAACGGCAGCCAAAACGGTACCCGTTCTCCGCCACTTATCTCCTAATTGCCATTCCAAATCATCTCCGGCTACAGGAATTTTGGCAGCACTGCCAGCCAGCCAGTACATGGCGCGTTTATTTGCTCCGCGGTATTTAGCACGGGCTACCATTTCCTGACCGGTATAACACCCTTTTTTAAAGCATATCCCTCCTGCCAATGCCTGAAGGTTAGTTGCTTGGGGAATAAACTGTGCACTATTTACGGCATCAATGACCGGGAAGCCTGCTTCAATATCCAGAGCTAACCACTGTTCGCTGTTATTAAGTTGAGCTTGAAGTTTTTCTGTTAACTGCTCAGCGGTTGCGGTGTTTGTTACCAAGAGGAAACGTTCAGACGGCAAGGTAAAGTGGAGCAAAGTCGTAGTTTCATGTGCAACGACAGCGTTATCAGCATCCGGCAGAGTTGGGAAGAAGCTGCTTAATGCTTCCCGGCAGTTTTTACCTGCAACACCGAGCAGTACCGCGTTTTCATCCTGAACTAGTGTAATTTTAGAGAATACGGCATATTTTTTCAGTTCTGTAAGCTGATTTTCCAGCACACTGCGACGCTCAATATAAGCAAGGCTTTCACCACGATGGAAGAGGCGCAGATTACTCCACATTTTACCCTTTGCGTCACAATGCGCACTAAGCACATGCTGATTCGTTGCAAGTGCGGAAATATCTGCTGTAACCTGACCTTGTAGATATTTTTCTGCATCCGGTCCAGTTGCTGCTACCAGTCCCCAGTCATCTAGAGATATTAACGTCAGGGGAAGGATTGATGAAGACAATGGAGATTGTGAAGAAAATGGAGTTTTATAAGCCATGACACATCCTGCCAGTCAGATATTTGAGCTAATGATGCATAATGGTAAAAGAGTTGAAGCACAATGCAAGTAGTTATTATTGCTATTAGCTGGCATGATGCATCAGTTTGCCGGGCGACTTATATGGCTAATGGTGTTAAAACAAACAATGAGAATTAAAAGGGGATCTTTTGAACATGGATATTGATAATAAGGCACGTATTCATTGGGCATGCCGGCGTGGAATGCGTGAGCTGGATATTTCAATTATGCCGTTTTTTAAGTATGAATATGACTCGCTCAGCGATGATGATAAACGACTTTTTATTCACTTACTTGAATGTGCTGATCCTGATCTGTTCAACTGGCTAATGAATCATGGGCGTCCAGAAGATGAAGAGTTATTTCGCATGATTAAACTTATTCAGAATAGAAATAAAGATCGTGGTCCTGTGGAAATGTGATCTCAGGGTATCTTGGCATACCCAGCTAATTTCTACCTGTGTTCATGGTGCAATAGCGCTTATCGTACTACTTGCTCCGTGGCCTGCGGATGACGCTATTTTCTGGATTTTCTGGCTCCCTTTAGTACTGTTGATTATTGCCAGTTGGGGGCGTAGCCAGAAAAATATCCGTAAATCACAAGGGCTTTTAGTTCTGCTCAGTGATAATAAGTTGCAATGGAAGAAGCATGAGTGGCGAATTATCCGACGACCATGGCTGTGTCGTTATGGCGTATTAATTACGGCTCAATCTTTTTATAACCAGAAAAAAATCCGTTTATGGGTCGCATCCGATGGTATGTCACAGGATGAATGGAGGCATATTAATCAACTATTGTTGCAATATCCTGATATCTGATTGAGCTGAAATTTTCCTGACTTAAAGCAGAGGCTCCATTTCTTGCAGGATTTGCATACACCATTGCGATAAACGATCATCAGTTTGTTCATACTGGTTTACGTCATCTAATGCCAGCCCGACAAATTGTGAGCCATTATCCGTTAATGGTTTCGGGCTGGTAAATTCATAACCTTCGGTCGGCCAGAAGCCAATGAAATGTACACCTGAAGGGCGTAAATGGTGATATAGCATACCGAGAGCGTCAAGAAACCAATCGCTATAATCAATTTGATCTCCCATACCATACATGGCGACAATTTTCCCCTGTAAATCGAGGGAAGGAATTTGATCCCAAATAACCAGCCAATCTTCCTGTAATTCACCAAAATCCCATGTTGGGATACCGAGAATCAGCACAGAGTACTCTTCCATTAATTCAGGTGTTGTCTCTTTGATATTGTGGAGATCAACTAAATCTTCACCGAGGATATCGCGGATTTTCTCTGCTACCATCTCGGTGTAGCAGGTGCTGGAGCCGTAAAAAAGACCAATCTTCATCATTAATCATTATGGTTTTTGAATATCTGGATTGGCATTGTAACAGAATAATTGCTTTTTCAGGCATAATAGCCAGCAGAGATGTACAGATTTAAGGAAAGTATTTCGTGTCAAAACAACCAACTCAGTTGACTAATCCACTGATAGAACAATTTCTTGATGCTATCTGGTTAGAACATGATCTTGCGGAAAATACGCTTGCTTCTTACCGGTTGGATTTGCAGGCATTGGATAACTGGTTGATACATCATGGTCATAATTTATTATCTGTCCAGATGATAGATTTGCACTCTTTTCTGGCAGAACGCGTGGATGGAGGATATAAAGCCAGTAGTTCGGCGCGTTTACTCAGTGCCATGCGCCAATTGTTTCTCTATTTTTATCGGGAAAAAATGCGGGAGGATGATCCGACAGCACTGTTGTCTGCACCGAAATTACCAAAGCGATTGCCTAAAGATTTAAGTGAAAAGCAGGTAGAAGATCTACTTAATGCGCCCTGTACAGATCAGCCGGTAGAGTTAAGGGATAAAGCCATGCTTGAAGTGCTTTATGCCTGTGGTTTGCGGGTATCTGAGTTAGTGGGATTGACACTTTCCGATGTCAGTTTGCGTCAAGGCGTGGTGAGAGTGATTGGTAAAGGGAATAAAGAACGGTTAGTGCCTTTAGGGGAAGAAGCAATTTATTGGCTAGAGAATTATCTGGAATATGGGAGAGTTGGGCTGCTAAATGGTGCAACGTTGGATGTCCTTTTTCCTAGCAACCGAGGGCGCCAAATGACCCGACAGACATTCTGGTATCGTATTAAACATTATGCGCTGCTGGCTGGAATCGATACTGAACGGTTATCTCCCCATGTTTTACGTCATGCATTCGCCACGCATTTGCTTAATCATGGCGCTGATTTGCGAGTTGTGCAGATGTTATTGGGGCATAGTGATCTATCTACAACACAAATATATACTCATGTAGCAACAGAACGGCTCAAATTGCTACATCAACAACATCATCCGCGTGGGTGAGCACGGATTTAAAGGAACCGAAAATGAAAAAAAGCGTGTTATGTTTCCCTCTTTTGCTGGCCTGGTTTAATGGAAATGCGTTTGCTGATGATGGTGCTGTCCATAGAACAATGCAGAAACTAGGGATAAAAGCAGAAAACATCCAGCCATCACCTATTGTTGGTTTAAATACGGTAGTGACCGAGCAAGGGATCATTTATCTATCTGATGACGGGAAATATTTATTGCAAGGGCCAATTTATGATGTCAGTGGTAGCTCTCCTGTGAATGTCAGTAATCAATTGTTGATGAAAAAGCTGGAAGCAATGACAGATCAAATGATCATCTACAAAGCGCCAAAAGAGAAGCATGTCGTTACCGTTTTCACGGATATTACCTGTGGTTACTGCCATAAATTGCATGAAAACATGCAAGAGTATAATAAACTGGGTATTACTGTGCGCTATCTGGCGTTTCCCCGTCAGGGTATGCAGCACCAATCTGCTAAAGATATGCAATCTATCTGGTGTAGCGCAACACCGCAGAAATCATTAGATGCTGCGTTTAAAAATGAAGATGTTTCGCCAATTAAGAGCTGTAAAGTGGATATTGCTAACCATTACAAATTGGGTCTCCAGTTTGGCGTCCAAGGAACGCCGGCGATTGTCCTTAAGGATGGCAGTCTGTTAGGTGGATATATGCCGCCAGAGGCTTTGGCAGCGGCACTGGCGCAACGTGGTAAATAAGTTTAGTGAATATTGAAACACAACTTCGCCGCCGTCCGGCGGTGAATGACAGTCACCTTCCACAACAGATTCATCCATTACTGCGTCGCTTATATGCCATTCGTGGTATCCAGCAAGCTAATGAATTGGAGCGTGGTGTTCAAGGGTTATTGAATTATCAGCATCTGAGTGGTGTGGAACAGGCGGTGTCACTCTTGTTGACTGCACTTCATGAACACTGGCGTATCGTTATTGTCGGTGATTTTGATGCTGATGGGGCAACTAGCACGGCATTGGCAATCCGATCATTACGCTCGATGGGATATCGCCATCTGGATTATCTGGTACCAAATCGTTTTGACGATGGTTATGGTTTAAGCTCACAGGTGGTAGAAGAGGTCGTCAAAAAAGGCGCTGACCTGATTATTACCGTGGATAATGGTATCTCTTCCCATGAAGGGGTTGCGGCTGCCCATCAGCACCGTATGAAAGTGATTGTCACGGATCATCACTTGCCGGGTGACGTTTTGCCAGCGGCTGATGCCATTATTAATCCTAATCTTGCCGATTGTTCGTTCCCGTCTAAATCATTGGCCGGAGTGGGTGTCACATTTTATCTGATGTCTGCCTTAAGGGCGGCGCTGAGGAAAGATCAGTGGTTTGAAAAGCAAGGAATTGCGCTGCCGAATCTGGCCGAGATGTTGGATTTGGTTGCGCTAGGAACTGTTGCCGATGTTGTACCTTTAGATACCAATAACCGGATTCTGGTTTATCAGGGCTTGAACCGGATTCGTGCAGGACGTTGTTGTGTGGGGATACGTGCATTATTGGAAATTTCCAGCCGTGATGCTTATAAGCTGACAGCCAGCGATTTGGGTTTTTTTCTGGGGCCAAGACTGAATGCCGCTGGTCGCCTTGATGATATGTCCATTGGCGTCACTTTATTGCTAACTGACGACATAGCAAAGGCGCGTCAGATAGCTTGTGAACTGGACGGTCTTAACCAGACTCGGCGTGAAATAGAGCAGGGAATGCAGCAGGAAGCACTGCAAATCTGTGACAAACTTGAACGTACCAGCACTGAACTGCCTTATGGGCTAGCGCTCTATCATCCAGAATGGCATCAAGGGGTAGTTGGAATTTTGGCTTCCCGGATTAAAGAGCGTTTTCATCGGCCTGTTATCGCTTTTGCACCGGCCGGTGACGGTATTTTGAAAGGTTCTGGTCGTTCAGTGCAGGGATTGCATATGCGTGATGCGCTTGAGCGGCTTGATACTTTGCATCCGGGGTTGATACTTAAATTTGGTGGTCATGCAATGGCGGCCGGTTTGTCACTTGAACAGGATAAATTCGAACAATTTCAGTATCACTTTTCTACGCTAATGGCGGATTGGTTAGATATTTCGCAACTTGAAGGTGTTATCTGGAGTGATGGTGAATTAGCAATTAATGAACTGTCATTGGACATTGCAGAAATGTTGCGTGATGGCGGCCCTTGGGGGCAGGCATTCCCGGAGCCTATTTTTGACGGTAAATTCAAACTACTGCAACAGCGCATTGTTGGAGAGCGTCATTTAAAAGTGATAGTGGAGCCATTAAACGGTGGGCCGATGCTGGATGGTATTGCGTTCAATATCGATCCTACCCGCTGGCCAGATAACAGTGTTCGCGAAGTAGAACTTGCCTATAAACTAGATGTTAATGAATTTCGTGGCAACCGTAATGTACAGCTTTTGATCCAACACCTCTGGCCTTATTAACCGTTTGATCAGCAGGTAGTCAGTCATTGTCACGTACTCTCGTATGAATACGTGACAAATCTGTTGAAGTGCTATAAACCCTGTGCCGAATCCGCTACAATACGCGGTTCGAAAATTATCCATTTATCTCCGACTACACAACGTAAGACACTAAAATATGTTTGAAATTAATCCGGTAAAAAACCACATTCAGGACTTGTCTGAACGGACAACGGTTCTGAGGGGGTATCTTTGACTACGATGTCAAAAAAGAGCGTTTAGAAGAAGTTAATGCTGAATTGGAACAGCCTGATGTTTGGAATGAACCGGAGCGGGCACAGGCTTTGGGTAAAGAGCGTTCCTCATTGGAAGAGATTGTCGAAACTATCGATCAGCTTGAGCAGGGTCTGGAAGATGTACAAGGTTTACTGGAACTGGCAATAGAAGCAGACGATGAAGAGACTTTTAATGAAGCCGTGGTAGAGCTGGAACAGCTCGAAGAAAAGCTAGGTCAGTTAGAATTTCGCCGCATGTTTTCTGGTGAGTATGACAGTGCTGACTGTTATCTTGATTTGCAGGCAGGCTCTGGTGGTACTGAAGCTCAGGATTGGGCAAGTATGCTGATGCGTATGTATTTGCGTTGGGCTGAATCCAAAGGTTTTAAAACGGAAATCATTGAAGAATCAGACGGTGAAGTTGCTGGTCTGAAATCAGCGACGATTAAGATCATGGGCGATTATGCTTATGGTTGGTTGCGTACTGAAACGGGGGTTCACCGGTTGGTACGTAAAAGCCCATTTGATTCTGGTGGTCGTCGCCATACTTCATTCAGTTCTGCTTTCATCTATCCTGAAGTGGATGATGATATTGATATTGAAATTAATCCAGCAGACTTACGTATCGATGTTTACCGCGCATCCGGTGCGGGTGGTCAGCACGTTAACAAAACAGAATCTGCGGTGCGTATTACCCATATTCCAACCAACATTGTGACTCAGTGTCAAAATGATCGTTCTCAGCATAAAAATAAAGACCAGGCGATGAAACAGCTAAAAGCGAAGCTGTATGAACTGGAGATGCAGAAACAGAACGCTAATAAACAGGAAATGGAAGAGAATAAATCTGATATTGGTTGGGGTAGTCAAATTCGCTCTTATGTTCTGGATGATTCACGCATCAAAGACTTGCGCACCGGCGTTGAAACTCGCAATACACAAGCGGTGCTGGATGGTGATCTGGACAAATTCATTGAAGCAAGCCTTAAAGCTGGCTTATGAGGAACTAAAATGTCACAACAACAACAGGGTGCAGAACAGGCTCCCGATTTAAATAATGAACTGCAAACTCGCCGCGAAAAACTCGTAGCTTTACGGGAGAATGGAACTGCATTCCCGAATGATTTCCATCGTGAAAATATTTCAGAAGATCTACACGCGAAATACGACGACAAAACTCAGGAAGAGTTGGAAGCACTGAATATTGAAGTGACGGTTGGCGGTCGTATGATGACGCGCCGCATCATGGGTAAGGCTTCTTTCGTCACACTACAGGATATGGGCGGTCGTATTCAGTTATATGTTGCCCGTGACGATCTGCCGGAAGGTATTTATAACGAACAGTTTAAAAAATGGGATCTGGGAGACATTCTGGGTGCGCGTGGCAAACTGTTTAAAACCAAAACCGGTGAACTTTCCATTCACTGTACTGAATTGCGTCTGCTGACAAAAGCGCTGCGTCCATTGCCGGATAAATTCCACGGCTTGGCTGATCAGGAGACTCGCTATCGCCAGCGTTATCTGGATCTAATCGCGAATGAAGAATCGCGCAAAACTTTCCAAATTCGTTCTCAAGTCTTATTGGCCCTGCGTAGCTTTATGGTCAGTAAAGGCTTTATGGAAGTGGAAACACCAATGATGCAGGTTATTCCTGGTGGTGCCTCGGCACGTCCATTTATTACTCACCACAATGCGCTGGATATTGATATGTATCTGCGTATTGCGCCGGAACTTTACCTGAAACGTCTGGTTGTTGGTGGTTTTGAGCGTGTGTTTGAAATTAACCGCAACTTCCGTAACGAAGGTGTATCTCCGCGCCATAACCCTGAGTTCACCATGATGGAACTCTACATGGCGTATGCGGATTACAAAGATCTGATCGTTCTGATAGAAGAGCTGTTCCGTACCCTGACGCAGAATATTTTGGGGAATACCTTGGTTAAATATGGCGAACAGGAATTTGATTTCGGTAAACCATTTGCCCAAATGACCATGAAAGAGGCCATTTGTAAATATCGTCCTGAAACCAACATAGCTGATTTGGATGATATGGATAAAGCGGTGGCTATCGCTGAATCTCTTGGTATTGAAGTGGAAAAAGGTTGGGGCCTTGGCCGTGTTCAGTGTGAAATCTTTGAAGAAACGGCTGAAAGCCACCTGATTCAACCGACATTTATCACTGAATATCCGGCAGAAGTTTCTCCGCTAGCGCGTCGTAATGATGAAAATCCGTTTATCACCGACCGTTTTGAATTCTTTATTGGTGGACGTGAGATTGGTAATGGCTTTTCAGAATTGAATGATGCCGAAGATCAGGCTGAACGTTTTGCTGAGCAGGTTCGCCAGAAAGACGAAGGTGATGATGAAGCCATGTTCTACGATGAAGATTATGTAACGGCTTTGGAACACGGTATGCCGCCAACCGCCGGTTTGGGTATTGGTATTGACCGTATGATAATGTTGCTGACAGATAGCCATACCATTCGTGATGTCATTCTGTTCCCGGCAATGCGCCCGCAGAAATAACAGCTTGAATTAAATTTCAACTCCCCTGTGGCATAGCTATCAGGGGAGTTTTTATTTTCAACTGATTGAAATATAGACAACTTAAACAGATAATGGCTTGCTGATACCAATGAAATCGCTATAATAATTTATGTTATTCCTAAGCGAGCGTAGTTCAATGGTAGAACGAGAGCTTCCCAAGCTCTATACGAGGGTTCGATTGAGCACACTTTCTGTTTGTACATATTATGTGTATGCATGCGTGGAATAATTAAGTTATTAATTTCATTAACACATTATTTTTAATGTAATATATTATTTTGAGATATTTTGCAAGATAACAGTGTAATCAAGAGAAAATAATTACAATTAGGTAGAAATTGTACCAGTAACCATACGGGCCATTTTAATATCCTTGTGTGAAATGTAAATGTAAAATCATTTCATATCGAGAATATTGCATATTTTAAAATATGTAATAATTCGATATAAAGCCAATTTTTAAATAATTCTATATATATAGAAAATGAAATTTATTTATATTTATTAAGGGTGTTTTATGTCAGAAGAAAAAAATTTAACATGGATTTTTTGAATGGATTAGGTAAAAACATCTGTCCAGTGTGTGGTGAAAAAGAATGCAAATATCCAAAAGATAAAAGGTGGGAAAAAGTACTTAATAGATTGATGGAGAACTACGCTAAAGGCAATATGACACGGGTAAAAATGGAATATTTAAATTTGCTTTCTCTTAGAAAATCGAATTTTAGTAAAACCAGTATTGGTGCAACTCAAGCATTTAATGATAATGCAAAAAAAGACAACAGTATGAGTTCATTTGGTTTGTTATCGCATTTTTTCGGGAAATCAGGCCGAGAAATTTCACTCTCTGAGATAGGTGTGCATGATCAAATTCGAGGATTGATGCAGAAACCGGGTGCATTTGGCAGATCAGAGGGTAGCATTCAATCTCGTTTTATTTCACAAATTCAAAACGGTGAACGAATTGATTTTAAAAATGGTTATGATTTTGGTACGGAAAAAAAAGTTCCAGTTTACGACCCACTTTGGGGTATTGGAGGCGCAACTGTCAGTGGAAAATTGACAGATGTTAGTGCTGAAAAAATGGGTGATGGATATAATGTATATGGTGTAATACATTATAAACTGTATGATAAATTCACTGACCCATACGATACATTTAACTGGGGGAAGGAGGATAATAATTGGTTTGGAGAGCCATTTGATATTACTGGGGAATGGAAAGAAAATGTAAATTTTCATGTCGAAAGACAAATTTTTGAAAATAAAGTTATGCAACTTCTTAAAAAATAAATAATCTCGTTAAGGCCGTGTATTTAATGCGCGACCTTATGTCAAATACCAAATTAAAAAATACTGATGAATAGTTGGCGGAATAATAATGCTTAGTATTAAAACAACAGTCATCAATAACGATGCTAATAGAGTTTTTTTTATCTTTCTTTCTAAGATAAAAAAATAGTTAACCAATATAGCTAGTAAGAAAAAAATCACAACCATCATAAAAAGCATAGCGGTGAGTAGCATAACATATCCTTTGTCGAAAGAATTTCTGTAATCATATAGCCAATTAATTGAAAATCATAGTGTTATTTCTTCCATTAATGTCGTCAGCAGTTGTTAATTCATAGGGATGGCCAATGGTTTTGTATCACTGGTTATCACGCATTTTCCGTTTTCATCCCAGACGGCAATTCCCCAGTCAGGGACGGGCTGAGGATAAACTAGCGTGAATATATAGATATTACATAAAACTAGAGCCTCGGGTGCGGACGTCCAAGCGGACCCTCCACAATGGTTTTGATCCCCAGTTCTGCAACCGTTCAGGTAAATGGGCGTACTAAATTTTTGATTTTTAGATGATGGCTAAAATTTGAGCTATCATCTAAAAATGTGGGATATCACACCTTGGTTTTATACAGACGGGTGAGGATATAGGGATTTTCACCATACCTTTTGCTTTTGTACATGCTGGATTTTCCCTTATGTAACGTAATGACTGACGATGAATTTCTTCGGCAGTCCATCATAGAAAACCCCTATAGTTGCTGTCCGGCCTCATCCGCTGGAGGTTCCCAAAACTATCAATGTATTGACCGGATTGTTCTAAGTTCCTCGCTCTCCAGTTTTACTTCTTCCTAAAAAATGCTGAGTAGTTCGCATTGAAAGTATATCTTTTGGTATGATGTAAATAAGATCAAAAGAATTTACGAATAATAACCGATATAAATTAATAACTAACTCATCGCCTAATATGAAAAGAATCCCGTTATTAAATCAACCACGAATCAGTTAGGAGTGATATATTATGAATGCGGATACATCACCGTAGAAAGCATTCTATGGTAAATGAATAATTAATAGAGACTATTTACTATGAAAGAAAAGCATTGGTCAAAAATCCAATTTTTACATGAAGCTGTAACTAATCAAAGTATTGTCATCAAAGGAACTCATAGCTATTATAGCGATTGCTGGAGCGGCGGTTTTGAAGAATCTGTCGTTCGCTATTTGTACGGTGATAAGATCAGTCTTCAATGGGAGTCTAAGTGGCCAATTGATAAATTGTATATTGGCGATTATGTTTGCATAGGTGCTGAAACTATCATTCTTATGGGTGGAAACAATACACACAGAGCGGATTGGTTCTGTTTATATCCATTCATGGAATATATTGAAGAGGCATATGTAGGCAAAGGTGACACGCATATTCATGATGGTGTGTGGCTTGGTATGCGTTCAATGATTATGCCAGGCGTCACCATTGGTGAAGGCGCTATCGTTGCTGCTAATAGCGTCGTAACTAAAGATGTTGAGCCATATAGTATTGTCGCTGGAATGCCTGCGAAATTAGTTAAATATCGCTTTGAGCCGCACATTATCAATGAGTTACTTGCGTTAAAAATATATGATTGGTCAGAAGAGAAATTTAATGCTTTAAAACCCTATCTCTGTGCTTCGGATATTAAGGCATTAAGAACTGCTGTAAGAACATATTAAGATAAATAGTTAATTAATTACGTAAAATAATTAATTAGGCTGGATTAGACTAATTAAATATGATTTTTAAAATGTTCTATTACTGAATTATTTAACTAAAATACATTAATTATTAGCTGAAATACCGTTTCGGCATTCAAGCTGCAAACGGTATTTCTCCGAAAGGAGTCTATCTTTAACTAGTTAAATAAAAAACATTGTACAATGGTATAAAAGAGAGATGAGACAGAGTTTATTGTTATTTATTTAATATTCCTTCAATATAAAAGAAAATATGCTACTATCCTCTTATGAAAAGAAAAAATACACCGACGCCACATGATGCTATTTTTAAAAAGTTTTTAAGTCATATTGATACCGCCAGAGATTTTCTAGAGATACATTTACCTGCCACATTACGGGCAGTTTGTGATCTTGATACACTGCGACTGGAATCGGGGTCATTTATTGAGGACAATCTGCGGGTACATTATTCCGACATCCTGTATTCATTAAAAACTACGCAGGGTGAGAGTTATGTGTATTGTGTGATTGAACATCAGAGTTCCCCGGATAAGATGATGGCATTCCGGCTGATGCGTTACAGTATTTCAGCAATGCAATGGCATCTGGAGCAGGGACATGAAAAATTGCCGTTGGTTATTCCGGTGTTGTTCTATCACGGAAAAATACGGCCGTATCCGTGGAGTACCAACTGGTTCGACTGCTTCGATGCTTCGGCTATGGCAGAAGAGATCTATTCCAGCGCGTTTCCGTTGGTAGATGTGACGGTAATCCCGGATGATGAAATCCTGACGCACAAACGGGTTGCACTACTGGAAATAGTACAAAAACATATCCGGCAACGTGATATGGCGGAGTTACAGCAAGAGCTGACCATGTTGTTTGCGTATGATTATTATACATATGAGCTGCTAAAAAGCATGCTAAACTACATATTACTGGTGGGAGATACCGCCGATCCAGAAGGTTTTATCCGGCAACTGGCAGAACAGTTCCCGAAGTATGAGGAGGTACTGATGACAATAGCGCAGAAGTTGCAACATAAAGGACATCAAGAAGGGCTTAAGGAAGGATTACAGAAAGGTGAAAAAAAAGGTGAAGAGAAAGGTAAAAAACAGGCGGTTCTGGAAATCGCCTGTAGAATGATGAACAATGGTATCGATCATGAAACAATAATGAAAACTACTGGATTGAGCCAGAACGAACTTGAGCAAATACATCACTGATTCGTGCTGAGAGCTTTAATCGGTATTTAAAAATTTGTGTTAGAAGAGGGGCTTATCCGGCGAATAGCTGAACCGTCCCCTAGAAATATGAGGAGATACTGATGACATATGAAGAACTACTGATGACAATAGAACAAAAACTGGAACAGAAAGAGTTCCAACAAGAATTTCGAGATGGATTACATATAGGGAGGAAACTGGCGATTGTGACAATCGCGCATGCAATGATAGACATTGGTATTAACCTTGAAACAATAATTAAAATCGTCGTGCTGAGCCAGAATAAGCTTGAACAAATAGCCGATTGACTTATGCCGATACCTTAATCGGCATGAAAGTTCGTGTAAATAAGTGGGCAAGACTTTACATATAAGCGGTATATTATTTGGATAAGTTTGAAATCATACTTTTTCTGTCTGGTATTGAGCTTTTTAATTGAAATAGTATTTTAATAATTAAAGAATATTCCTCAAATAGAATATTCGAAACATCGTAATCCGATAAGTTTTCTTTTGGAAGCGGCAACCGGATTGGTTGCCTATACCTTTTAATCTAAAAAACAAATCTGGATTTATGCACCTATGAATTAGCCGTTCTCAGAATAGAAAATATTTCCGTTATTGGTAAATAATCGAATGCTGAAATAGGTTGAATTGAGCCATAATACGAAAATATATATCAGTAGATATCTGATATTCTCTTGGCGCTTTTAATTAATATTTCTTTGTAATTAGGTGTCTGTTGTTCCACATTGGAAAATATAGCTTGAAGCGTGGCATTAGTCATTTCTTTGCCGGCGAGTTCTGGCATGCCGCTATTGAACGGCGGTTCTGGGCTATATTGCATCGCTAGTTGGACTGCTTGTGCATATTTTTCACCTTTGATTTCAACAAGCAATGTCAAACCGAAATCAATACCTGCGGTGACTCCACCTCCAGTAACCCGATTTCTATCGATAACGACTCTTTTATTAACCGGTATTGCACCGAATTCGTTGAGATCGTCTATCATCGACCAATGAGTCGCTGCTTTATACCCTTTCAGCAAGCCTGCGGCCCCTAACAGGATCGATCCTGTACACACGCTGGTGACCCAAGATGCTTTACTTCCCACTTTATGTATCCAATCAAGCATGTCTAATTTGGCAAGCAAAGCATAAGGATTTCCTGTACCCGGAACACACAAAATATCCACTTTATCTAATTGCTCAAATGTAGTGCTCGGTGAAAATGATATATGTGCCAGCTCAGTACGCACCGGAAGTAAATCGCGCCAGACATATTCAATATTTAACCATCCTCCTACTTCAAGAACTGTCGCGGGACCAATCATATCAAGTGGCGTCATGCCTGGGAAAATGACAAAAGCGAGAGTGGGTTTTTCTCCAGACGATGCTTTCATTAACGAAGATAATGCCGCAGGATGTTCCTTAGATGTGTTTTTCATGGAGAAGTTTTCCTTATCGAGATTGAAAAGAGAACTGAAATTCATATGCCGCTATTTTTAGCGAGCGCTGAATATTTGTATTCCCGGTAGCAAATTGATGGAACAACTGTAACCGTAAACTAATTGGCGTATATGCCAATATTGCGACGATTTACGCCAAATGCCATAATTGCCTTATGGACATTAAGACTCTCTATTTTCTGATCTTCCCCAACGTAAATCTGCTGGATCTTTCAGGGCCATTGCAGGTCTTTACCACAGCTAATGAGCTAGCAGAGAAGTCTGGTCACAAACGGCCTTATGCCATAAAAGTCGTGGCTTGTGATCCCGGACAGGTAATGACGCAGGCTGGAATAACTGTGCAAGCAGAACCTTTACCTAAGTTAGATTCTCCCGCCGATACTCTGATTGTTGCAGGGGGCATTGGCGTTGAGTCAGCGGCGAATCATCCGCCATTGCGTAATTGGTTAAAGGGACATGCATCGCTGGCTAGGCGTATTGTGTCTGTATGTAGCGGGGCATTCATTCTGGCTGCTTGCGGATTGCTTGATGGCCGCAGAGTCGTTACGCACTGGAATAGCTGTGCTGAACTGGCCCGGCGTTACAGTAAGTTGCGGGTAGAATGTGATCCTATCTTTATTCAGGATGGCCCGGTGTGGACTTCTGCTGGTGTCACCGCAGGAATCGATTTGGCTCTATCATTGCTGGAGGAAGATTTCGGTCATAAACTGGCACTGGATGTTGCGCGGGATCTCGTTATGTTTCTCAAACGTCCTGGTGGACAGGAACAGTTTAGTGCTTCACTGGCATTACAAAGCAGTACGAGTAAATTTGCAGATCTGCACGCTTGGATGATTAACAATTTGGCGGGAGACCTTTCAGTGGCAGCTTTGGCCGCTCGTACCAATATGAGTGAGCGTAGCTTCGTGCGCCACTATGGCCAACATGCAGGGATTACGCCAGCCAAAGCGGTGGAGCGATTCCGCCTAGAAGCGGCGCGTCATCTTTTGGTTGAATCTACGCTATCGCTCAAGTGCATAGCCTCCCGTTGCGGTTTCGGCTGTGAAGATACTTTACGCCGCAGTTTCTTCCGGGCGTTCAGTAGTACTCCACAGGACTACCGTAAGCATTTCAAGGCAACATTTTAGCTATTTATTCCCTGCCATCTCTTTCTTCAATCGTCGCCACAACGTAGTACGGCTAATCCCCAGATATTCCGCGGTTGCATGGTGATTGCCAGAAAATCGTTTCAAGGTTTCATGAGCTGAAAGTGGTGCAACAAGTGAAGATTGTTGAGTTAAAGAGAGGAAAGACTTCATACTTTGTTCTGCCAGCTTGAGTGTAGATTGGCGCTCCGGTGAAAGCGCCAATATCAATTCTGGTGTTAAGGTATGCTCAGGATGGGCACTAAGGTATAACGTGAGTCGCTCCATAAGATTACGTAGTTCCCGGACATTACCGGGCCAATGATAGGCTTGCAATGCCTCCTGACAAGCAGCAAGCTCTTGCACTCTTGATTGTGATACCGGCAAATTTAATGCAGCAAATGCTCGTCGCAGATATTCCAGCGCCAATATACCAATATCATGACCTCTTTCCCTGAGGGCCGGAATGTTGATGCGCAATACACTTAGGCGATAGAACAGGTCTGTTCGAAAACGCCCTTCTTGAACCCAAGTATCCAAATCGCAATGTGTGGCGCAGATGATCCGAACATCAACGGCAATAGGGTGGTGTCCTCCTACTCTGACAACGGATTTTTCTTCCAGTACCCGCAATAGCCGTGTTTGAAGAGGCAGTGGCATTTCACCAATTTCATCCAAAAATAGCGTGCCTCGATGCGCAACCTCAAAAAGACCTGCACGACCTCCCCGCCGAGATCCGGTGAAAGCGCCTTCCTCATAACCAAACAATTCAGCTTCCAGTAAGGATTTAGCAATGGCGCCACAGTTAACGGCGACAAACGGCCGTTGATGTTTACCTGTAATCTGACCATACCGCAGGGCATATTCATGGTGAATGGCTTGTGCCACCAGCTCCTTCCCTGTACCACTTTCCCCCTGTATTAGCACTGTGGCAGGCGAGCGGGCGTATAGCATAATAGTGTTGCGCACATGTTCCATTACCGCTGAATCTCCCCGGATATCATTGAGAGTATGGCGGGTACGTAAACTATTCTCGGTTGGATAGGCAGAAATTGAAGCTTGGCTGAGCTTGGTCATTCTGGCAATATCCAGTGCATCATGGAATGCCTGGCGAATAGAATCAGCAGAGTAGACAAAAACACCCACCAATTCAGCTTCATAGGCGAGGTCGGTAATTAGCCCGGCACCGACAATCACTTTAATGCCAATGGCTTTTAGTGCATTGACTTGGGCTCGTGCATCTTCTTCCGTTACGTAACTGCGTTGTTCAATACGCAAGTTGAACCGTTGCTGAAATTCTTCTAGCGCAGGTAATGTATTCTGATAGGTGATAACACCAATACGGGAGCTGATTTGTCGTGCACGGGCTAGTGCCTGCATAAAATCGAAACCACTGGCCTTAGCAATGATGACTGGTACTGGCAAACGGCTTTTAAGATAGGCGCCATTAGAGCCGGCACAGAGCACGGCATCACAACATTCAGTTGTTAACCGTTGACGAATATGTTGAACCGCATTTTCAAACCCAAGTTGGATAGGCGTGATATTGGCCTGATGATCGAATTCTGGTGTGATATCACGGAAGAGATCAAAAAGACGGGAAACAGATACTGTCCAAATGACCGGTTTATCACGGTTATCACGTTCTGTTGATGGTGTTTCTGCCATGCTATTCCTCTATCTGTACTCTGTTTTCATTTTTCTTAGCTGAATTTTATTCGCTTTTCCCACCACAATAATTCAATGTTTCGTAATTGTTTCGTTTATGTTTCATGAAACGTAATTGATTCATTATGAAACAGGTGGGTTTTTCTATCAATAGTGCTTTCCGACAAGCTAATAAATATTTTTAGTGCTATTTTTCAATTAAAAAACAATATAATAATTTTTTATTGTGTTTGTTTTTTAAAACCATCAGCCATTTCTAATTTTATTGGTACGAATATTGCTAGATAACAAATGTGTTTCATTATAATAACAATGAGGTCATGTATGACGTTTTCCTCGACCGGTTTGGCATTTCGTCAGGCGATAGAGGCTGAATCTCCACTACAGGTTATTGGCGCCATTAATGCGAATCATGCGTTACTGGCAAAACGGGCTGGCTATAAAGCTATCTATCTTTCTGGTGGCGGTGTATCGGCGGGTTCGTTGGGTATGCCTGATCTGGGAATTTCAACTCTGGATGATGTGTTAATAGATATCCGTCGTATTACAGACGTATGCGATTTGCCATTGTTGGTGGATGCTGATATCGGTTTTGGTTCTTCTGCCTTTAATGTGGCTCGCACAGTGCGTTCCATGATTAAAGCGGGGGCTGCGGGATTGCACATTGAGGATCAGGTCGGTGCGAAACGCTGCGGTCATCGTCCGAATAAAGAGATTGTATCCAAAGAGGAAATGGTTGATCGCATCAAGGCCGCTGTCGATGCCCGTACTGATAAAAATTTCGTCATTATGGCTCGCACTGATGCTTTGGCTGTTGAAGGATTAGCAGCGGCGCTTGATCGGGCAAAAGCCTATATCGAAGCCGGAGCAGACATGCTGTTTCCAGAGGCGATCACTGAATTACATATGTATCAAACATTTGCGTCAACAACCGGGGTTCCAATATTAGCCAATATCACTGAATTTGGTGCGACTCCACTTTTCACGACTGAAGAGTTGAAAAGTGTGGATGTCTCTATTGCGCTTTATCCACTTTCTGCTTTCCGTGCAATGAATAAGGCAGCCGAGCAGGTTTACACAACACTCCGTCGTGAAGGGACACAGAAGAGTGTGATCAGCATGATGCAGACTCGCAACGAGTTATATGAAAGCATCAACTACTACGATTTTGAACAAAAATTAGATCTGCTTTTCTCCAAGAAAAAATCTCAATGACGGACAGCTCCACCTGATATTCGTCGTTTTATATGGCATAAAAACAGTAGAGGTGATACCCATGAGCGAACAGAACACGATGACTGAGTTAACCACTTTCAAGCCTAAAAAATCGGTAGCCCTTTCTGGCATCAGTGCGGGTAACACGGCACTTTGTACAGTTGGGAAAACCGGTAATGATCTGCACTACCGTGGTTACGATATTCTTGATCTTGCAACCCAGTGTGAATTTGAAGAAGTTGCGTACCTACTGATCCATGAAAAATTGCCTTCCCGTGCTGAACTAGCTGCCTATAAAACGAAATTAACCGCACTGCGAGGTCTGCCGGGTAGCGTAAAGGCTGCACTGGAAACATTACCCGCAGCCGCCCATCCGATGGATGTTATGCGTACCGGCGTCTCCGTTCTGGGTTGTACATTGCCTGAGAAAGATGATCACAACCTCGCGGGGGCGCGTGATATTGCTGACAGATTACTGGCCTCTCTTAGCTCCATGTTGCTCTATTGGTATCACTATAGCCACAATGGACGCCGCATTGAGGTAGAAACTGATGATGAGTCGATAGGCGGACATTTTCTGCACCTCCTGCATGGTAAAAAGCCCTGTGAATCGTGGGAAAAAGTTATGCATACCTCCCTAATCCTGTATGCCGAACATGAATTTAATGCTTCGACATTTACCAGTCGTGTTATTGCAGGAACTGGCACAGATATCTACTCCGCCATCGTTGGAGCGATTGGTGCGTTGAGAGGACCAAAACATGGTGGAGCAAACGAAGTCTCTTTTGAAATTCAACAGCGCTATGAGAATCCTGATGAGGCTGAGAGTGATATTCTGGCGCGTTTGGCGAGAAAAGAGGTCATTATCGGCTTTGGTCATCCGGTTTACACTATTTCCGATCCCCGTAACAAAGTAATTAAAGATGTGGCTCTACAACTTTCTAAAGAGGCAGGAACCACCAAAATGTTTGATATCGCGGATCGATTAGAAGCGGTGATGTGGGCCACCAAAAACATGTTCCCGAATCTTGATTGGTTCTCAGCGGTTTCCTATCACATGATGGGAGTGCCAACGGCGATGTTTACACCACTGTTTGTGATTGCCCGTACAGCGGGATGGGCTGCTCATATCATTGAACAGCGTATTGATAACAAAATTATTCGTCCTTCAGCCAACTATACCGGGCCAGAAAATCGAGTATTTACGCCAATAGGTAAACGTGGGTAACGCTATTTTTGATGCAGAGATTCCTGCATGGGTGTTTTTTTAACAAGGAATTATTATGTCTACCTCTGTTGCAAGCAATCATCCTGAATATGATCAGGTCATTGTGGATATTGTGGATTATGTTATGGAATACGCCATCACATCATCCGTTGCCTATGAAACGGCTTATTACTGCTTTCTGGATACGCTGGGTTGTGGGTTAGAGGCACTGGAATACCCGGCCTGTAAGAAATTACTAGGGCCGATTGTGCCGGGGACAGTGGTGCCCAATGGCGTGCGGGTACCGGGAACCCAGTTTCAACTCGATCCCGTACAGGCGGCATTTAACATTGGTACGATGATCCGGTGGTTAGATTTCAATGACACATGGCTTGCTGCTGAATGGGGGCATCCATCCGATAACCTCGGTGGCATCTTGGCAGTGGCTGACTGGCTATCAAGAAATGCCGTTGCTGGTGGGAAAAAGCCGCTCACGATCAAAGATGTTTTGACGGGTATGGTTAAAGCACATGAAATACAGGGATGTCTTGCACTGGAGAATGCATTCAATAAAGTCGGTTTAGATCACGTCGTGCTGGTAAAAGTGGCTTCGACCGCTGTTGTTGCTGAAATGTTGGGGTTGAATCGAGAAGAGATCCTGAGTGCGGTATCATTGGCTTGGGTTGATGGTCAATCGCTGCGAACTTACCGCCATGCTCCCAATACCGGCTCACGTAAATCTTGGGCTGCCGGTGATGCAACATCCCGCGCGGTTCGCTTGGCCCTGATGGCGCAAAAGGGTGAAATGGGATATCCCTCGGTATTAACCGCAAAGACGTGGGGATTCTATGATGTCTTGTTCAATGGTCAGCCTTTCAAATTCCAGCGTGCCTATGGCTCTTATGTGATGGAAAACGTGCTGTTCAAAATCGCTTTCCCGGCAGAATTTCATGCGCAAACTGCGGTGGAAGCGGCAGTGAGCCTGCATCAACAACTGAAAGACTCCGGTAAGACTATCAATGACATTACAAAAATCACTATTCGTACCCATGAAGCTTGTATACGGATTATCTATAAGCAAGGCCCGTTAAACAATCCCGCGGACAGAGACCACTGTATTCAGTACATGATTGCGATTCCTTTGATCTTTGGTCGTCTTACTGCGGCGGATTATGAAGATAGCGTTGCGGCAGATCCTCGCATTGATGCACTGCGGGAAAAAGTAGTGTGTGTTGAAGATCTTGATTTTACCCATGATTATCATGATCCGGAAAAACGCTCTATTGCTAACGCATTAACTGTTACGTTTACAGATGGCAGCCAGCTCGATGAAGTTAAAGTTGAATTCCCCATCGGCCATGCTCGTCGCCGTAAGGAAGGCATTCCGTTATTGCTGAAAAAATTTAGAACCAACCTGGCACGTCAGTTCCCTGAAACGCAACAGAGGAGAATCCTGTCTGTTTCCCTTGACCGTTCGTTGCTAGAAAACATGCCGGTAAACGAATACCTCGACTTATACGTTATCTGAATTTCCAATACTATCGGCGGCCGCTCTCCCAAAGTGCCGCTCTATCATCTACGGCAGCACATAGGAGAGATTATGTCATTCAACGCTTTTTATCAGCAGTCCATTGATGATCCCAACGCTTTCTGGGCTGAGCAGGCGCAACGTATTTTCTGGCAACATCCTTTTGAGCAAGTGCTGGACTATAGCAATCCTCCTTTTGCTGGTTGGTTTTGCGGGGGAAAAACCAACCTATGCTACAACGCGTTGGATCGCTGGCTGGAAAGCCAGCCTGATGCTAAGGCGCTCATCACCATCTCAACAGAAACTCATAGTGAGAAAGTATTTACTTTCAGGGAATTACATCAGGAAGTGAATCGAGCGGCTGCCATGATGCTCTCTCTGGGCGTTAAAAAAGGCGACAGAGTTTTGGTTTATATGCCGATGATTGCTGAAGCGTTGTTTGTTTTGCTCGCTTGTGCCCGTATTGGTGCCGTTCACTCTGTTGTCTTTGGTGGTTTTGCTTCTCAGAGCCTTGCCACACGGTTGGATAATGCTGAACCGGTGTTGGTGGTATCTGCTGATGGGGGATCGCGTGGTGGCAAAGTCATTCCTTACAAGCCATTGTTGGATGAAGCTATCGAACTGGCGAACCACAAACCCCGTCATGTGTTGATGGTTAACCGCGGGCTGGCGGAAATGGTTTGGATGCCGGGCAGAGATGTTGATTTCGCTACATTGCGGCAAGAACACTTTGATGCTGATGTGCCAGTGACCTGGCTTGAATCAAATGAAACCTCCTGTGTGCTCTATACTTCCGGTACAACGGGCACCCCAAAGGGCGTGCAGCGTGATGTTGGCGGTTATGCCGTTGCCTTGGCAACATCTATGGATATCATTTTTGGTGGTAAAGCGGGAGAGGTATTTTTTAGCACCTCAGATATTGGTTGGATCGTCGGGCATTCTTATATTGTTTATGCTCCTTTAATTGCAGGAATGGCGACGATTATGTATGAGGGGCTGCCGATACGGCCAGATGCGGGCATTTGGTGGAAAATAGTGGAGAAATATCAAGTAACACGGATGTTTTCTGCACCTACAGCTATACGTGTACTGAAAAAATATCCAATTGAATGTATTGGTAAATACGATATTTCATCACTTAAAACATTGTATTTGGCGGGAGAACCGCTAGATGAGCATACTGCCCGCTGGATTTCTGAGGCTATCAACGTCCCTGTTATTGATAATTACTGGCAGACTGAAACAGGTTGGCCGATTATGGCTATCGCTCGTGCCTTGGATGACAGGCCGAGTCGATTTGGCAGTCCAGGCTTTCCGATGTATGGCTTTCATGTCAAGCTCATTAATGAACTGACTGGCAAAGCGTGTGGTGATAACGAAAAAGGTATGCTCGTTATTGAAGGACCTTTACCTCCGGGTTGTATTCAAACTATCTATGGTGATGATACACGTTTTATCAATACCTATTGGCGATACTTTGAGCATGCTGTTTATTCCACATTCGATTGGGGTATCCGTGATAGCGACGGCTATTATTTTATTTTGGGGCGTTCGGATGATGTGATTAATGTTGCTGGGCACCGTCTGGGAACGCGGGAGATAGAAGAGTGTATTGCCAGCCATGAAGATGTTGCCGAAGTAGCTGTGATTGGCATTAAGGATGCTATCAAAGGGCAAGTCGCGGTAGCCTTTGCTGTTCTCAAAGATGGAAAGGAGATCCAGAATGCCGAGCATTTTGCTATTTTGGAAAAGGTTTTGATGGATTTGGTAAATAAACAAATTGGTAGCGTAGGCCGCCCGGCACGAGTCTATTTTGTCTCTCAGCTTCCCAAAACACGTTCAGGAAAAATGTTGCGTCGAACCATGCAGGCAATCTGTGAAGGGCGTGAACCCGGTGATCTTGCCCTAATTGAAAATCCTACTGCACTGGATGTCATTCGAGAAGCTGTTTCAGTAAATAGCTTGTCATGATATTGCGGCACTTTTATTTTTCCTTGTTGATTTTCTAAAGAGGAAAGTGGCATTTGAATATCTGATGATTTCGTTTGTTGAGCACAACTATAACTCTTGTAATTAACTCCGAGGGTTTCTTTCTAATATATTCGTTTTTTTTTGATTAGTGTTTGGCTTTTATTAGTGTTTTGTTTGTGTTAATGTTCAGCCTATGTTAATGTTCCCTTTGTACTTTAAATATAAAAAATTATTTCAAGATGTGTTTTACTTTTGCCTTCGCATAAGTTGGCTGGCTATTATTTTCCAACATATATCGAAGTAGAGAATTAAGTAGCACGAAGCTAATTGGCTATAATTTGAATGGGGTTATAACCGCGGTAGATTTAAAAATGGCATTATGGAATAAAAAAGATATTAGAAATATGCGGAGTTCTATGTTTGCAAAACCATTATGTGAATACAAGTCTATCCATACCTATTATAAAAGGCAACAATTATAGATAGCAATTACAGGAAATAATTACAGGCAACAATTACAGATAGCAGAGATGGCTATTTTTTAGAAAAATAGATTAGGGAATAAAATAGTGATATGATGAAATGCGCTTCAAACCTGTATTTATCGGTAGAGGATTTAGGGCTGTATGTATGGTCGAAAAATAGGAAAATACCCGATTACTTTGATAGGTTTTAAGCTAAAGATTATAATGAGAAAGTTACAACAGAAATAACTTTTTTAGTTATTATTTTATGATTGTCTCAATATAAACAGATTACTCCGACTTAAATCAATTTGGCTTTTATCTGAATTACTGTGGAGTTATTATGGAAATAGAAGAAATATTTAATAATTATGAGTCTAAAGCTCGTTCATATTGCCGTAGATTTCCCGTAGTATTTAGAAGTGGTATAGGTTCTACCTTAATCGATATAGATGGTAACAGTTACATTGATTTTTTATGTGGCGCTGGCGCACTGAACTATGGACATAATAATACAATCATAAAACAACAAATTTTTAAGTATATTCAAGATGATGGTATTATTATGGGGCTTGATTTGTACTCGGAAGCAAAAATGGAGTTTATATCGACATTTGTTGATAAAATTTTGCAACCAAGACAGCTTGAATATCGTTTACAATTTACCAGCCCTACGGGTACGAGCGTCATTGAATCTGCGGTAAAATTAGCAAGAAAGTATACAAAAAGAGAAAATATTGTTTGTTTTACCAACGCCTTTCACGGTATGACAGGGGTGTCGCTCAGTTTAACAGGTAGTCAACATCATCGCCAACCTGGGTTATATTCTCAGATTACGCGCTTACCATTTGATGGTTATATCGATGGAGAATTTAATTATATAGGATATTTTAGAAAGCTACTTACCGATTCTAGTTCAGGGGTTGATCTTCCCGCAGCGGTAATTCTTGAGACTGTACAAGGAGAAGGCGGATTAAATGTTGCTTCTGTTGAATGGTTGAGAGCGTTGAGAGAATTGACCGAAGAGTTCAACATTCTACTAATCGTTGATGACATTCAATCTGGCTGTGGTCGTACCGGAACATTCTTTAGTTTTGAGCGCGCAAATATTAAACCTGATCTCGTTTGTCTTTCTAAATCTATTGGCGGTATTGGGCTGCCTATGTCTTTACTGCTTATTTCTCCCGATATCGATGTGTGGAAACCGGCAGAAGACAACGGCACATTTCGAGGTAATAACTTAGCATTTGTTGCTTCAAAAGCGATGTTAAATGAATATTGGGGCGACAGTTCTTTTCAGAAAATAATTCAGTATAAGGCTGAATTAATTCGAACGCACTTGAACGCTTTAGCTAAAGAGTATCATGAACTTGTACTGCGAGTTAAAGGGATTGGATTCATGCAAGGTATAGAAATGATTGATTCCTCATTAACACAGTATTTGGTGAAGCATTGTTTTGAAAATGGTTTGATTGTGGAGTTGTGCGGCCCCAATGATGAAGTGTTGAAATTGATGCCTGCTTTGACTATTGATGAAGAGACACTTGTAAAAGGATTGAAGATTATAGAACAGGCTCTCGCCAGTTTAAAAGCGAGGAACAGTGATAACGTCGAAAGTAAAGTTCAAAGGTTACCGGTTAGCAGCAATTATTAGCTAGGAGTGTAGAATTATGAGCCGTGTAGTAGAACTTACTAAGTTTAATCAGCTTGAATTTCATCAGACACTTGCTCGGGGATACGTAATTGTTTACCGAGGATTATTGCAAGACTGGCTTGCGATAAGACAATGGGATGCTAAATACTTTCAAGATAAATGTCCTCAAATTGACGTTGTGATCAAATTTTTTGATGCAAATGGCGTGCGTTCTGAGCAAACCAAAATGTATCGTTATTTAGAAATTCTGAATGCATATAAAAAAGGGGAGATGGGTAACGATATTCCCTATTGTCATGACATTCCTATCTTTTTACAAGCTCAGCAGTTACTTGATGATGTTGGTGATTTTCCTCTAACTATTTTGCCAGAGCTTTATCGCAATGAATGGTGGAAATTTGTTCAATTTTTTATGTCTCCAGCCGGCGCTATAACGCCACTGCATTTTGATACATTAAGAACGAACAATCTATTTTTTCAGATAAAGGGAAGTAAAAGATTCTCTTTTATTCCTTGGGAAGAAAGAGATGCCTGTTCTCGTCGAGGGTGGCGCTGGTTTGAGTATAATCCTGAAATTCAGCATGTGGGTGAGATAAACAAATCCACGATTGAGGTGCATCAAGGCGATATATTAATCATGCCAGCGGGTATGCTTCATCATGTAAGAACGTTGACTGATAGCATTTCTTTTAATATCGATTTTCATACTCGATCTTCGGCCCTTGTCAGTTTTAAGAGCATTAAAGAAAAAATGCCGAGTGAAAATTTGTATTACAATTGGCTAAGTTTATGTGGACTTTTGGGATTAATGAAGCGCGAAAATTTTTTCGAGAAGTACCGTCCGTATCTTAATTATATTTCTTAGAAAGCGAGTAGGTTAATTATGAAAGTATCTTTGATTGATGTCGATAAAGACAACTATGAGGATGTAATGTCTCTTGAAGTTGAACCTGGACAGGAAGTTTTCGTCGCACCAAATTCAGAGTCAATTGTCGAATCACATTTTAATGAATATTGCAGAGCAAGAGTGATCTGCTACGACGAGGAGGTGGTGGGTTTTGCAATGTATGAACGCTGCGTTAATGAAGGCAAACCCAACGAATATAATCTGTATCGAATGATGATTGATAAGTCTTACCAAAACCAAGGTATTGGCGGAGCGGCGATGCAGTTATTACTGGATGAAATGAAACAGCAGCCTGATTGTCACAGGATTACTGTCTGTTATGACGAAACTAGCGAACGCCATAAATCATTTTATCAACGTTTTGGTTTTGTGGAAGTGGGCTATTATGATGAATATGAGGAAATGCTGGCTGAAATTATTGTTAGGAGATGACTTTAATGAGCTTGTAAATAATAAAAACTAAAAATAACATCTTTCAAAGGGATTATAGTATGTTTCTAGATAAAGTTGAACAGCTTGTTATTCCACTAAATCAACAGCAAAAGGAAATTTATCTTGATCATATAAATAGAGAGGATACCTCAGCGTTCAATATAGGCGGTTATGTTGAGATTAAACAATCTATTAATATAAAGAATCTCGAATGCGCCATAAAACACACTATCCAAGAACACGCTGTACTTCGATGCTCAATAGTTGATAAGTACTCAATGCCGCATCATGTTGATTCGGATACGCTAAAAGGTACAGTTGAGTTTGCTCATATTGTTCAAGACCATCACTTTGAGTTGTCTCATTTAGATCTTTCGGGTGAAGAAGAGGCGGAATATAAAGCTTTGGCTATTGTTGAACGGATATTCTCTGAGCCATTTAGATTATCACAGGATGTGCTTTATCGAGTCGGCTTAATTCAGTTGGCTGCAAATCGTTTCTGGCTATACTTTATTTCTCACCACATCATCATTGATGGTGTCGGTTATGCTAACTGGTTTCGAAGTATTTTCGACGCCTACCAGCAATTGGAACTGGGAAATACGCCTAAAGAAAACACGGGAGTACGGTTTCTCGATCTTGCGGCACAACCGTTACCTGAGAATTATAGTCAGCAACTCGCCAAAGCAGCTAAATACTGGAAAGAGTTGCTCCACCACTTGCCGGATGTGCCTTTCCAATGTAGGAAAGAAGGCTTTGGAACTGCTGATTCAAGAAAAAACAGCAGGCTTGTACACTTTATCAAACCTGATAGATATCAGTCATTTTTAACGAAGGCGAGTCAGTGCAATTTACCCATATCGCCACTTTTTATTACAGCTATTGCTTCTCTGGTAAACCGTATCAACCAAAGTGATGGGGTCCTTATCGGGACGCCTTTACATAATCGTACTACATCAGCTCAACGCAATATGGTTGGTTCGTTTATATCGATGCTACCGGTAATGTGCGTGCAAAATGAGCAGATGTCGGTGGCTGAATCAGTGGTAATGACAGCACGTACTATAAAAAGTGGCTATCGTTATCGCTCTTATCCTTCGAGTGCCTTATATAAGGATTTGTCTTTACGTGCTCAAGGTCGTGAACGTCTTTTTGATATTGTTTTTAACTATCAACAGATTGATTTTGATTTTAGTGCTAGTGGCTTGGATACGGAGACTCATTACCTTAGCCATGGACGTGAAGATATTCCTCTCACCGTTATATTATGTGATTACGGTGACAAGCAAAGCACTCAGCTTCAACTAGATTATCGTCATGATTATTTCTCGTCACATCAGGCTGAACATTTGTTGCAAAGCATTATGACTTTGGTTGAACAAATGATTGCACAGCCTGAAGCGTTATTAACTTCACTTGATCTGGTGAGTAAAGACGTTGAACAGGCGTTATGGCATCTTAGTCAATCGGCTGTGCCAGGAGAAAAACCTGTCTGTCCGACCATCACATTAGTGCATGAGCAAATTGAGCAATATGCAAAACGGCATCCTGATGCCATTGCTATCGTGGATGGCGAACGACAAATGTCTTACGCCGCATTGAACGATAAAGCCAATCAGTTAGCTAACTATTTAATTGAGCAGGGGGTTCGGCCTGATAGCCGTGTTGCTATTTGCTTGCCGCGTTCGAGCGAGATGGTCGTGGCGATGTTGGCGACGCTGAAAGCCGGAGCTGCTTATGTCCCTATGGACCCTGATTATCCCGATGGTCGTTTGCAGTTTATGCTGACCGATGCTGAACCTGTTGTTTGCATAACAGTGTCTTCCATTGCGTATCGATTCGCAGCATGCGAGATCACAACACTATTGCTGGATGATGCTCAGCTTAACGAACATTTGGCTTTGCGTTCTGTGGCAGACATATTTGCAAGCAATATTGGTTTACAGTTGGAACATCTGGCTTATGTGATTTATACCTCCGGCACAACGGGGCAGCCCAAAGGGGTGATGGTTGAACATAAACAGTTGAGTCATTTTGTTGCACACATTACAGAGTTTTATAGACTGACTGAACATGATAAGTTTTTGCAGTTTTCTTCGGTCAGCTTCGATATTTCCGTGGAAGAATGTTTCGGCTCCTTATGCAACGGCGGCACTCTGGTGTTACGAGCTGATGATATTCACTACGATTTTGATGCATTTTGGGCATTTTGCCGACACCATGAAATTTCGGTGACCAGTTTACCTACCGCTTTTTGGCATCAACTGGTGAATTACAGTCGTCAACCTATTGATTCTTCACTACGTTTAGTGATCTTAGGCGGCGAAATGGTTAAATCCGTTAGTGCTCGCGAATGGTTCGAGCGTGGTCCCGCTATCGAACTTATCAACACATACGGCCCGACCGAAACAACCGTAACCGCGTCTGCTTACTGCATGACATCCTTGGCTGATGTCACGGCGATGATCCCCATTGGTAAAGCTAATTATGGCACCCAGCTTTATATATTAGATACGAACTTAAAAAGTGTCCCATTAGGGTTTCAGGGGGAATTATATATTGGTGGAACAGGTGTAACACGTGGCTATCTTAACCGTGAACAAGATAGCGTGAAGTATTTTGTGGTTAATCCTTTTGGTTCGGGGCGACTTTACCGCACGGGAGATATCGTACGTCAGTTACCCGATGGTAATTTAGAATTTATTGGGCGCAATGATAACCAAGTAAAAATAAACGGTTTTCGTATTGAGCCGGAAGAAATCAGCAATCAATTAATGGATTATCCCGGCATTCATGAAGCGGTTGTCTATCCTCGACAGCTTGGCTCTGATGATCGACTGCAATTAATTGCTTACGTTGTTGCTGAAGGAACCATCAATATTAATGCCATTCGTCTGGCGATGAAGAACAAATTGGCTGATTACATGTTGCCTGTTGCCGTTGTGCAGTTAGAAAAATTACCCCTGACACAAAACGGCAAATTAGACTTTAAGCAATTGCCGCTACCACAAAAACAAGATTATAGTCAGCAGGAATTTGTTGCCCCTGAAGGCGAAGCTGAGCGGGTATTAGCACAACTGTGGCAGTCGTTATTAGTTTTAAAGAAAGTCAGTCGCCATGACAACTTTTTTGCCTTGGGCGGTCACTCTTTATTAATTATGTCAATGCGAGCAGAGTTGGCTCAACGTGGTTATGAACTGCCTATGCGCGCGATTTACCGAACTAACACGTTGGCGGAACTGGCATTACATTTATCTTGTGTCCGTAAGGATGAGGAAACGTTAACCCACCAAGAGGTGGCGGTTAACAAGCTTGCAGAGCATGTTGAACATATCACGTCTGATATGTTGGATATGGTGATTTTGAATGAAAAAGAGATCGCGGTTATTTGCCAACAAGTTGAGGGCGGCGCCAGTAACATACAAGATATTTACCCATTATCACCGTTGCAGGAAGGTATTTTCTTTCACCATCGAATGAATGAACAGCATGATACTTATATCATTCCCATTCTGATAAAGTTTACTCATGAGCAAAAGCTGACAGCATTTCTACATACGCTTGATAAGATAGTGGCACGTCATGATATTTTCCGCACCTCTATTCATTGGCATGATTTAACCACGCCAGTTCAGGTTGTTCATCGAACCGCTGCTGTTCCTTTACAATGGCAAGCTGTTGCTCCAGGTTTCTCAGCATTGGAAACGTTGGCGGAATTATCTGCTATTGAACACCACCATATGAAGCTGGATCGTGCGCCTATGATGCAAGCGATTGCGGCCAAAGATACGAAGACCGATGCGTGTTTTCTACTATTAAAGCAACATCATTTATTAAGTGATCATATTTCTGTCTTATTGCAAATTGCAGAAATGCACGCTTTGCTTGAAGATCCAAATGTATTATTGCCTACCCCGGTTCAATATCGTGAGTTTGTTGCTTATTCGTTAAGCGCTAATCAATCCAATAGCGGTGTTGATTACTTTAAAGCTAAACTGTCTGATGTTACTGAAACCACCGCGCCTTTCGGGTTATTAGATGTTTATAACGACGGATTGAAAATAGAGACTGCCAGAGAATGGGTCGGTCCGCGTTTAGCGCAACAGATTATTGGCCTGTCTATTCAACACTGCATCAGCGCTGCGAATATTTTTTATTTGGCTTGGGCGTTGGTGGTTGCCAAATGCAGCGGTAAATCCGATATTGTTTTTGGCTCCATGATGTCAGGACGACAGCAAGCTATTCATGGTAGTGATCGTATTCTGGGCATGTTGATCAATTTGTTGCCTATACGCATCAATTTGGCGGATTTGTCGGTAAGCGAAGCATTAAGGCAGATTCATGATGAGCTAATTGAATTAGCCGACTATGAGCATTTTCCGCTTTCCGAGGCATTACGTTACAGTGCTTTGCCTGGCGGTACGCCCTTGTTTACCAGTTTGTTGAATTTCAGTCATAAAAGTGAATTAGCTGTTGCCAACCAAAGCCATCATTTTGAAATGATAGGCACTAAAGAGTACACCAACTATCCGTTAGAAATGGGCGTTGAGCAACTCGATAATGATTTCATAATGCAAGTTCATGTTGAATCACAAGTCGGGGCGGATAATGTTCTGACTTATATGAGAACAGCATTGGAGGCTATTATTCATGCGTTTGGTCAAGCTCCGCAAACACCATTACTGACATTATCTATAACGCCTATCAGCGAACAACAGCGGATTATTAACGAATTCAATAGCCCTGTAGTTGCTTATGATAAAACAGTGGCGATTCATCAACGCTTTGAACATCAGGTAGCAAAAACACCTGCGGCCATTGCTGCTGTATGTGATACACATCGCATCACTTATGCTGAACTTAATCAGCGCGCTAATCAACTGGCTCACTACTTGATAGAACAAGGAGCGGTACGCAATCATATTGTTGCTATCTATGCCGAACGTTCCATTGAGTTTGTCATTGCCATACTTGGCATTATGAAAGCTGGCGCTGCTTACGTTCCTTTGGACCCGACTAATCCACCTGAGCGTTTGTCGTATATGTTGGCTGACTCTGGGGTTAATGTGGTTTTAACTCAAAGCCATTTAAATGGGTTAACTTTCAATAATCAGAAACGTTTTCGGTTGGATGTGGACTGGCCTTCATTGGATCATTACCCAAATACTCACCCAGAGGTTAAGTGTTATCCTGATGATCTGGCTTATATGATTTATACTTCCGGTTCTACTGGCAAACCTAAAGGTGCGTTGGTGCACCATGCCGGGGCTTTGAATCATATTGATGCCGAATTTGATGTTCTCGGTTTTATGGGGCGTCATAACCAACTGTTACCACGTAACTTTCTACAAAGTGCAGCTTCTTCTTCCGATGTATCTGTGTGGCAATTTCTGGCGCCTTTGTTAAGTGGCGGCAAAACAATCATCCTGCCTGATGCGATGGATTTGCCTGAATATGTTCGTGTGTTGCAAGACGAACATATTCATCTGATTCAAACCGCGCCGTCCGTGTTGAAAATATTATTAGAACACTTGCTTAGTCAGGGTGAGGCAGCAACGCCATTGCCGGATCTGAAATGGTTAATGATTATTGCTGAACCTTGTCCTGTGCCTTTGGTTAATCGCTGGTTGCAATATTACCCTGAGATTCCGGTGATGAATGGTTACGGGCCTAGCGAAGCATCGGACGATATTACCTATTTTATTATTGACAAACCACTAGAAGAGCGGGTTAAAAATATTCCTATAGGCAAGCCGTTGCCAAACCTGACCATGTATGTTCTGGATCAACATATGCAAATTCTGCCGACTAATGTTATTGGCGAATTATGTGTGTCCGGTGTTGGTGTGGGCAAAGGTTATTGGAATAAACCTGAAAAAACGGCAGAAAGTTTTAAAGATAATCCCTTCCACACCATGAACGGGCATGGGGCCCGGCTTTATCGCACCGGCGATTTAGGTTATTGGGACGCTAAAGGCAATCTGGAACTCGTTGGGCGGATTGATAATCAGGTAAAAGTTCGTGGTTTTCGTGTTGAACTGGGGGAAATTGAGTCGGCTTTGGTGAAGTTACCCCAAGTGGCGGAAGCAGTGGTACTCGTTCATAAAGACAGAGCGGGTGAGAATTGCTTGGTCGCTTATCTAGTATTAACTGCAAATGTTGCTCAGATCGAGCAGATTATTAACAACATTAAGCAGGGATTAAGTCATCACTTACCGGATTATATGATCCCCGGCTACTACGAAATTCTGGATAAGATGCCATTGAATGCGGCGGATAAAATTAATCGTCATGCATTGCCGAAGCCTTGTTTAGTCAATCATCACGTTGAGTGGGTTGAACCTGCCAACAAGATCGAGCGAGCATTAGCCGGTATTTGGCAATCAGTACTCAATGTTAACCGGGTTGGTCGAAACGACAACTTTTTCTACCTCGGCGGCCACTCTTTATTGGTTATTCGGGTCATTTCAAAAATACGTGCAGAACTTGGACGGGAAATTGCCGTTAAAGCTATTTTTGATCATCCAACGCTTGCCGAGCTTGCGGTTATGCTTGAACAGCGGGCGGTGACGACAGTGGATTCGATTTCCAAACAGCCACGAACCGGTGAGTTACTGCCTCTGTCATTTGCGCAAGAACGCTTGTGGATTCTTAGCCAAATTGATCAAAGTAGTGCGGAATACAATATGCCGATTGCATTTGCTGTTGAGGGCGAATTTGATGTTGGCGTAGCTGAACTCGCACTTAATCAAATCATCGAGCGTCATGAAATATTACGTACGGTCTACATTAAGAAAGATGGCAAACCGTTCCAGAAAATTTTATTTGGGAGAAACCTGACGCTTAATTATATTGATTTAACCTGTATGCCTAAGGAGCAACAAAGTCAGCATGTAGCTGAATTAATGGAAAAAGACGCTAAACAAATTTTTGATCTAAGCCGCGATTTAATGATTCGAGCTACCTTTATTCAACGTCAAGTCAATAATGGCGTATTGCTATTTAATGCTCATCATATTGCGTCTGACGGCTGGTCTGAAGATATTCTTACCCATGAGTTTATTGCTTATTATGATGCTTTACGCAATGGGAATAATGTCGAAATAAAGGAACTTGATATTCAATATGCTGATTTTGCAGTTTGGCAACGTGACAGGTTGCAAAGTGAGTATTTAGCGTCGCAGATCAGCTATTGGAAGCGGCAGTTGGATGAGATATCACCAGTACACGGTTTACCGCTGGATAGACCGAGGCCTAAGGTAAGACAACATCAAGGTGCCGTGGTGACAGGCTCATTGCCGGAGGAGACGACGCAAGCACTTGTCAGTTTGGCCAAACAACATCAACTGACTCCGTTCATGCTGTTCCATGCTGCATTGGCATTATTACTATCTCGTCACAGCAACAGCCATGACATTGTGATAGGTACGCCGGTGGCGAACCGTTTGCAGGCAGAGCTGGAAACGCTTATTGGCTTCTTTGTCAACACCTTGATATTACGAGTGGATACTAGGCACGCGATGCTTAGTGATTACCTTTCTCATGTCAAACAGGTACATCTGGATGCTCAGGCCAATCAAGACGTGCCGTTTGAACAACTGGTTGAACAGTTACAAGTAACAAGGAGTACAGCATATACGCCATTGTTCCAAATCATGTTGACGACCGATACAGATTATGGACTGACTAGTGACGTTGGCGAGGTGACCTTCAGCCTGCCGGGGATGAAGCTGAATTCAATAGCTCCGAACCATATCCAAACCAAGTTTGATCTCAATATTGACTTGAGTATTAGTGAGCATAGATTGCATTTGTACTGGGTCTATGACACCAGCTTGTTCAGTCATGAACATATTGAGCAGCTCAATGATCACCTGTCACGTTTACTGATAGGGCTGGCCGAAGCGACGAAGGCTGATGACGATACACGGGTTTCGCTTGCCAGTTTGCCGATGCTGTCAAATGTGGAGATCGAGTACCTGCGGCATACTCTCAATGATACTTATGTAGAATATCCAAAGAACCAATGTATCCATGAGCTGTTTGAACAACAGGCCGAAGAAAACCCCGATAACATTGCGCTGGAGTGCGGTGATCGCCAATTGACTTACAGGCAGCTCAATGAAAAATCCAACCAGTTGGCGCACTATCTGTTGGAACACCACGCTATTGAACCGGATACGCTAGTAGGTTTATGCGTGGCGCGTTCACTGGAGATGGTAATTGGCATTTTGGCGATCCTCAAGGCGGGGGGAGCTTATGTGCCGCTGGACCCAAGATATCCTCAAGAACGTCTGGGTTACATGTTGGAAGATGCACAGCTTGAGGTAGTGCTTATCCAGTCGCACTTGGAGCAGGTACTGCCAGACTTCAACGGTTATCGGGTGATATTAGATAATCTTGGCAGTGCGAGTAGTCAAATCAGCACAGCATACCGCCACTATCCTACTACTAATCTGGATAAGCATTCATTGGCGTTGACTGCCGGTCATCTGGCCTATGTAATTTACACCTCAGGATCAACGGGTAAACCTAAAGGGGTGATGATTGAGCATAGTAATACCATTGCCATGCTCAGTTGGGCTCGTTCGCAATATACCAAGGAGGACATTGCTTGTGTTCTCATGTCAACGTCTCTGAACTTTGATTTATCAATATTTGAACTATTTTTACCTTTAGTTTCGGGTACACGGGCGTGTATTGTTGAGGACATTCTGGTTCTACATCAAGGCATTGACCGCAAGGTGACTCTGATAAATACAGTACCTTCGGCAATGAACTCTCTGGTTGAACAAAATGCGATACCGAGGGGGACTAGGGTTATTAATTTGGCCGGCGAGGCGTTATCTGCAAATTTGGTCAATGCAATATATAAGAAAAATCAAGGTGTAACAGTTTATAACTTATATGGGCCGTCAGAGGATACGACATATTCTACTTGGGCGAAATTGGATTCTCCCGTGCACACCACACCGGCTATTGGCAGGATTATTAGCAATAGTCAGGCTTATATTTTGGATAAAGAGCAGCAACTTGTGCCTTACGGCTCTACGGGGGAGCTTTATATCGGCGGCGCGGGCTTAGCCCGTGGTTATCTCAATCGTCCTGAACTCACGAAGGAACGCTTCGTTGCCAACCCATTGCATGATCTGGCCAATATCAATAGTAGTGAGCGTTTGTATAGAACCGGTGATTTGGTGCGCTACCTGTCAGACGGTAATTTGGAGTTCGTTGGTCGTATTGATGATCAGGTGAAAATCCGTGGTTTCAGAATAGAGTTGGGTGAGATTGAATATCAACTCAATCAGCAGGCCGGAGTGAATTCGTCTCTGGTGCTGGTCAAGACAACTTTGACAGGCGACAAACAACTGGTTGCCTATATCAAACAGGTATCGGATAAGCTGACGAATGAGAGGGAGCGTGCAGAGGAATGGCAGCAGGCTCAAGCTCAGTTTATTCAGGGTATCAAACCTGCATTAGCCAAGTCCTTGCCAGACTACATGATACCGTCAGTCATGGTGGTGGTTGAAGAATGGCCGTTGACGCCTAATGGCAAGATTGACCGTAAGAGGCTGCCTGAACCCAATACAGAGCATGATAAAAGCGATAATTTTATTGAACCGGTTGGTGAAACGGAAATCTCTTTGGCGGCAATTTGGCAAAGGGTACTGAATGTCAAACAAATATCGCGTAACGATAACTTTTTTGAACTAGGTGGTCACTCATTATTGGCAATCAAATTAGTCACGGAAATCAATGCTGCATTTGTCATTGAACTTGGTGCTATGCAGGTTTTCCAGACACCTCTCTTGCATGAGCTTGCAGAATTAATCTGCAACCAGCAATTACAAGGACAAATCCAAAATGAGCTTGAAACGGCAGGTGAAGAGGGGTGGTTATGATGGACATGTTTAAATTAGTTAAAGACGCTTATGAGCAGGGTGTATTGCTATTCAGTAAAGAGGGTAAGTTAGGGTTTAAGCTAAAGGGGGCTGATTTCCCCGATGAACTAAAAGCCAGGATTAAAGCACACAAAGTTGAGCTGATTGATTTTCTCGATAAAGGCAGAATGGATATCCCTGGCAATGAAATGGTGATTGAACCGGCTTTTCGAACCCAAGAGTTGCCTCTAAGTTCTTCACAGCAACGGATCTGGTTTATCGAGCAGTTTGGCGGTGGGAGTACCGCCTACAACATGGTGTCAGCCTATACGGTAAGCGGTGAATTTGAATTGGCGGCGGCGAATCTGGCCTTGCAAACCATCATAGATCGACACGAAGTGCTGCGTACTGTTTACCACAGCGATGAAAATGGAACCTGGCAGGTTATCAAGCCGGAGTGGTCATTCGAGATAGCCCAATCAGATATCCATGATATAGGCGAAGCCGGGCAAGAGGCGTGGGTTGAGCAGGCCATTCAGGATGAAATGACCTACCGATTTGATTTGGCTCAGGATGTGATGGTGCGTTGTCGCTATATCAGCACTTCGATGAAGCAGGGCGTGCTGTTATTTAACATGCATCATATTGCTTCCGATGGTTGGTCGATGGGGATATTGGTTAAAGAGTTTGTGAGCTTGTATCAGGCTTATCGCCAAGGTCGGGCTAACCCGTTACCGGCGCTGGAGATTCAGTATGCCGATTATGCGGTCTGGCAGCGCAGCCCGGAGAGAGAAGCTCAGTTAGCGGCAGGGTTAGCATATTGGCAGCAACAGTTGTCGGATTTACCCCCAGTACACGGGATGCCTCTGGATTACGCGCGACCAACCAATCAAACCAGTCATGGCGGCAGTTATGAATTTAGCCTGAACAACGCAGTTAGCCGAGGGTTGCAGCAACTGGCGCTGGCGCAGGGTTGCACGCTTTTTATGGTATTGCATGCGGCGTTTACGGTACTGCTCGGTCGTCACAGCGGGCAACGGGATATTGTGGTGGGAACCCCGGTAGCTAACCGTTTGCAGATATCATTAACGCCGTTGATAGGCTGCTTTATGAATACGCTGGTGTTGCGCAGCGAGTGTGATCTCGAACAATCATTCATCGATTACCTAGGCTCGGTCCGGGAGATAAACCTGACTGCCCAGCGGCATCAAAATGTCCCATTTGAATTATTAGTGGAGAGATTGCAGCCGGAACGCAGCACCAGTTATTCACCGTTATTCCAAATCATGTTTTCTATGAATACGAATGACCGTGTGGAATTGCAACTGGAAGGGGTAAGTTTGCAGCCGCGGCCGGAACAGATCCGCAATGTGATGTATGAATTGACGTTCGAGGCCCAGCAAACAGAGGAAGGTCTGACTTTTAGTTTCGAGTACAACATGAATTTGTTTGCAGAGGAGACAATAAAGCGGCTGGCGGCGCGTTTTACGACTTTGCTGATGGGCATAGTGGCCTCTCCGACCGAAAAGCTTGGCGATTTGGCGCTGTTGCCGTCGGAAGAGCAGGATTATCTGCTGCACAATTTGAACCAGACCGCAGTAGAGTATGACCGTAGCCAATGCATTCATGAGCGGATAGAAGCATTTGCTGAACGAACGCCGGATGCCATTGCGCTGATCTTTGGCGACCAACAGTTGACTTATGCTCAACTCAATGTCCGCGCTAATCAGTTAGCGCATCAATTAAGAGCTCAGGGCGTTTCAACGGGTGGACGAGTTGCTGTGTTGTTGCACAGAGGCATCGACATGGTTACCGCATTATTGGCAGTGATGAAAGCAGGCGCTGCGTATGTTCCGGTTGATCCCAGCTTTCCTGCCGACAGAGTGCGGTATATGCTCCGCGATGCGGCGCCACAATGTATTATAAGCAACCGCGAATGTGCATCACGATTAGTCGGTTTTGCGGAACTCACCTGCTTACTGGATCACCTTGATCTTAGCCAATCACCCACCACAAATATTCCTAAACAGTCGATCGGTTTAGCAGCATCTGCTCTGGCCTACGTGATTTACACCTCGGGTTCTACGGGCAAGCCCAAAGGTGTGATGGTCAGCCACTCTGCGGTTAATAACTTCTTGATCTCAATGCAAGATAACTTGCAGTGTGTGGCACAGGACAATATTTTAGCCATCACGACTATTTCTTTTGATATTGCCGTGTTAGAGCTCTATCTGCCTTGGTTGTCTGGTGCCGCTTGTGTAGTGGCGGCGCAGCAGGATGTGACTGATCCCGCCAGGCTGATTGCGCTACTCGAACAACATGACATTTCGCTGTTACAAGCCACGCCAACGACTTGGAATATGTTGCTTGAATCAGGCTGGCAGGGGCGCTCGTCGTTAAAAATGATCAGTGGTGGCGAGGCTTTGCCATTAGCGACAGCAACGGCATTATTGAGCAAAGGCAACGCGCTCTGGAATATGTACGGGCCGACAGAAACCACGGTTTGGTCAACCATTGCGAAACTGGACGCACAACGGCTTGAACAGCAACTTGTTACTATCGGATTACCGTTAAACAACACCACAATTTATTTACTTGATGAACAGTTAAAACCGGTGCCTTTTGGGGCGGAGGGAGAGCTATACATTGGCGGTGATGGGCTTGCTGAAGGTTATTTCAAACGTGAAGATCTGACTGCTGAGAGATTCATTAACTTGACATTTTCTGACGGTTTAACCGCCAGGGTTTATAAAACGGGTGATCTTGCCCGTTACACGACAGAAGGTTCACTTGTGTATTTGGGCAGAAATGATTACCAAGTGAAATTACGGGGCCACCGAATTGAACTTGGCGAAATTGAACAGGTTATCAACCTGTTTCCACAAATAACTCGTTCTGTTGTGGTTGCGCTAAACGATCAGCAAACACAACAGTATCTCGCGGGTTATGTGGTCGCCGAGCAACAAATTGATATTGATGCGCTACGTCAACATCTTGAACAGAAATTGCCGGCCTATATGTTGCCTAGGGCAATTATTCAGCTCGAAACATTGCCGCTTACGTTAAATAACAAGATTGATCGCAAAGCGCTTCCGGCACCGCAAGACAGTGATATCGCTATTAAAGCCAGTACGCCACCTATCGGCGAGACAGAAGAAGCACTGGCAGCTATTTGGTGCGAAATGCTCGGTATTGAGCAAATAGGCCGGGATGACAACTTTTTTATGGCTGGAGGCCACTCATTAATTGCGACTAAGGTGATCACAAAGATTAATGAGCAGTGTCAATGCCATTTACAGGTAAGAGATATCTTTGAGGCTGCAACGGTGGCTTTACTGGCAGAAAGAGTGCCTTATGCAGCGTCGGATAAGCGTTATCAGACGATTCCTATTATTGAACGCAAGACAAATTTATTACCGCAATCTTATGCTCAACAACGGATCTGGTTTATTGAGCAGTTTGGCGGTGATAGCACCGCCTACAACATGGTGTCAACCTATACGGTAAGCGGTCAATTTGAACTGGCGGCCGCGAATCAGGCTCTGCAAACCATCATAGATCGGCACGAAGTGCTGCGTACTGTTTACCACAGCGATGAAAATGGAACCTGGCAGATTATCAAGCCGGAGTGGTCGTTTGGGATAGCTCAATCGGATATCAGTGATATAGGCAAAGCTGAGCAAGAAGCGCGGATTGAACAGGCCATTCAGCATGAAATGACCTACCGATTTGATTTGGCACAGGATGTGATGGTGCGTTGTCACTACATCAGCACCTCGATAGAGCAAGGTGTGCTGTTATTTAACATGCATCATATCGCTTCTGATGGCTGGTCAATGGGGGTATTGGTTAAGGAATTTACGAGTTTGTACCGGGATTATCGTCAAGGCCGAACTAACCCGTTACCGGCGCTGGAGATTCAGTATGCCGATTATGCGGTCTGGCAACACAGTGCAGAAGGAGCATCTCAGTTAGCGGCAGGGTTAGAATATTGGCAGCAACAGTTATCGGATTTACCCCCGGTACACGGGGTGCCTCTGGATTACGTGCGACCAGCCAACCAAACCAGTCATGGCCGCAGTTATGAATTTAGTCTGGACAATGAGGTTAGCAAAGGGTTGCAGCAACTGGCGCTGACACAAGGGTGCACTCTTTTTATGGTGTTGCATGCGGCGTTTACGGTACTGCTCGGTCGTCACAGCGGGCAACGAGATATTGTGGTGGGAACCCCGATAGCTAACCGTTTGCAGACATCATTAACGCCGTTGATAGGCTGTTTTATAAATACGCTAGTATTGCGCAGCGAGTGTGAGCTGGAGCGATCGTTTATCGATTACCTGAGATCGGTCCGGGAGGTAAACCTGTCTGCCCAGCGGCATCAAAATGTCCCGTTTGAGTTATTAGTGGAACGGTTGCAGCCGGAACGTAGCACCAGTTATTCACCGTTGTTCCAAATCATGTTTTCTATGAATACGAATGACAGTGTGGCGCTGCAATTGGAAGAGGTCAGTTTGTGTCCGAGGCCGGAGCAGACCCGCAATGCAATGTATGAATTGACACTGGATGCTAGCCAAACAGAGGAAGGTCTGACTTTTAATTTCGAGTACAACACGGATTTGTTTGCAGAGGAGACAATAAAGCGGCTGGTGGTACGTTTTACGACCTTGTTGATGAGCATAGTGGCTTCTCCATCCGAAAAGCTTGGCAATTTGGATCTGTTGCCACCGGAAGAACAGGATTACCTGCTGCATCGTTTGAACCAGACAGCAGTGGAGTATGACCGTAGCCAATGTATCCATGAGCGGATAGAAGCGTTTGCAGAGCAAACGCCGGATGCCATTGCGCTGGTCTTTGGTGACCAACAGTTGACTTATGCACAGCTTAATGCCAGAGCTAATCAGTTGGCACATTATTTGGTTGTTCAGGGTGCCAAACCGGATTCAATGATTGCGATATGTATTGAACGAAGTATTGACATGATTGTATCGGTACTGGCCATCTTGAAATCGGGTAGTGCCTATTTGCCTCTTGATCCTGCGTATCCGCAAGAAAGGCTTGCTTATATTATTGATGATGCACAGCCTTTGATGGTAATAACCAATAGCCATAACAGCAAGTTATTGCCTGAAAATAGTCCATTTAGCATTGATGTGACGACAACCTCGTTTGCCGGGCTCTCAACCGATAATATTCCCGCCACTGAATTAGGTTTGTGTTCTACCCACTTGGCCTATGTTCTCTATACCTCAGGTTCTACGGGCATGCCGAAAGGTGTGATGATTGAACATCAGGCATTGATGAATCTGGTGGTGGGGCTTGCGGATGCCTATCTTTATTCAAAGCAGGATCGGGTACTGCAATTTGCCGCCCTCAGTTTTGATATGTCTATCGAAGAGATATTTGGCGCCCTTGGTAATGGCAGTACTTTAGTCTTACGTGGCGAAGATTGGTTGATGGATGTCGCCACTTTCTGGCAAAGATGCCGGGAATACCAGATCAGCGCGGTGAATTTGCCAACCACGTTCTGGCACGAAGTAGTCAGTGAAGAGACGGTATTGGTCCCTGAGCATATTCGCCAAATCAGTGTCGGAGGCGAGCAGATTAAGCCGGATAAAGTGGTTGCATGGTATCAGCGGCCAGGGCATTTACCCCGTTTAGTCAATGCCTATGGGCCAACTGAATACACGGTCAATACTTGCATTGCCTACGATTTTCAGGGAGACACCCTCAGTATTGGGCGCCCAATTCAAAATACGGCGATCTTCTTGTTGGACAAAAACCAACAGCTTGTGCCTTTTGGTGCTGTTGGTGAAATTTGTGTCGCGGGTGATGGTGTTGCGCGGGGCTATATCAACAAAGAGCAATTAACCCGTGAACGATTTATTGATAATCCTTTTGTAAGCCGCTATCCAAAGCTCTATCGAACTGGCGACTTGGGACGTTACTCATTGGCAGGGGATATTCAATATTACGGGCGTGATGACCATCAGGTTAAGATCCGTGGATTCCGTATTGAGTTAGGGGAGATAGAAACAAGGTTGCGTAGCCTGCCTACCATTCGCGATGCGGTTGTCATTGCTCGAGAGGATGAATCGGCTCACAAGTATCTGGCAGCATATATTACCCTTGATGGACAGAAGAAAATTGCTGAGATCCGGCACCTATTAAGTCAGCAACTACCGAGCTATATGGTCCCCGCCGCTTTTGTGGTGCTAGAGGAGATACCGCTTACCGCCAACCGTAAAGTGGATCGTAAAGCACTGCCTAAACCAGATTTTGTTGCTCAGGGGGAAATTGAATATATCGCGCCGGCCACTGAACAGGAGACACTGCTAGCTGAAATTTGGCGAACACTGTTTGGATTGGCGCAAATCAGTGCTGTTGCCAACTTCTTTGAGTTGGGTGGACACTCGTTGTTGAGCATGAAGATGCTATCCCATCTTAAAAAGCAGGGTTATCGATTGGATATTCGGGCCTTATTTGAATACCCGAAATTGCGGGATATGGCAAAACAACTTTACGATCCACTACAGGCAACCGAGCAGCAATCACCGCTGTTGACAGCCCATGAAGCACTGGAAAGTAGAGTTTCCCTGTCGGAAACTGAGCGGGCCTTGATCGTATCTCAGTCGCCGGGAGGTGAGCAAAATATTGTTGGCATTTATCCTTTGGCGCCATTACAGGAAGGGATCTTGTTCCATCACATGATGTGTGAGCAATCTGACCTTTATGTGACGCCGATGCTGTATTCATTTCCGTCAAACACCGCGATGGAAAGCTTTATTGGAGCATTGGATAAAATAGTACAGCGACATGATGCGCTGCGAACCGGAATTTTTTGGAAAGGCATTGATGAACCGGTGCAGGTTATCTACAAAGAGGCACCATTGCCGGTGGTTGACATCGATTTGAGGGATGATGTTGATATCCAGCAGCTGTTAGCGCAGTTTATGGAACCATCACAACAATGGATGGATGTTACCCAGGCACCGTTGGTCAGAGTAACCCGGTTTATCGACCGCCAGCAAAAGCAGCGCTATGTTATGGTGCAGGAGCATCACCTGATAAGTGATCATGTGTCATTGGAGATTATTCAAGAAGAGTTGCTGGCTATCTTGGCAGGTGATGAAAAATCACTGCCGGCAGCGTTGAGTTATCGGGAGTTTGTTCTAAATGCTATCAGCCAAACCGACACGAAAGCGGCGCAGCAGTTTTTTACCGAGCAGTTGGCTGGGGTTGATGAAATCACGGCGCCCTTTGGGATCACAAGTGGAATGGTTGACAATAACTTATTCACTGAAATCCAAGTTGGCTTGCCTGCGGATTTATCCGCACAGATTCGTCGGTCTTCTTCTGCATGGCGGATAAGCCCTGCGCTTATTTTTCACATGGCATGGGCATTGGTTCTGGCAAAAACCAGCGGCACTAAAGATGTCATATTCGGTACTGTATTATCTGGTCGCTTGCAGGGGGTTGATCATGTTGAGCGAGTCGTTGGTTTATTCGTCAATACCTTGCCACTGCGTGTTGATTTGAGTCAGTTGAGCGTTGATCAGTTAATGCAGGAAATGCAACAGAAACTGGCTAGCTTGCTACAATTCGAGCAAGTACCGACTGCGATTGCTGAACAGTGTAGCAAATTGGCCGGTTCTAGCCGTTTATTCGACAGTATCTTGAATTACCGTCACTCCGAAGTGAGTGGCGAGACAAGTGAGCTTAACCAGCTTTGGCAAAAAACCGGCATTGAGTTAGTTAATGTAAAAGAACGTACCAATTACCCGATTACCCTATCCATTGACGATTTTGGTGATGATTTTTCTGTTGCAGCCCAAATTGACAGTCGATTTGATGCTGAACGCTTGGTGGCGTATCTCATCAATGCTAGCAGGCAACTTGTTGCTGCTTTACAAAGTCAGGAACAGGTTGCCGCACTGTCACTCGACATCCTTGATGCTGAGGAACGAGCGTTCCTGCTGCATTCGTTAAATCAAACGGTATTACCGTATGACAACTCACAAACTCTGATTGATAGATTCGAAACCCAAGTTGAGGCGACTCCCGATGAGATTGCGTTGAATTTTAATGGCGAGACCATGACGTACCGTGAGTTAAATCAGCGAACCAATCAACTCGCGCAGTCTCTCCTGAACCGTGGGGCGAAAGTGAATACTCCCGTCGTGATGTTCATTGAACGCTCCTTCGAGATGGTCATCACTGTTATCGCCATCTTAAAAACGGGCGCCGGTTATGTGCCACTGGATACCTCATTACCGACAGAACGCTTAAACATCATTCTTAGTGATCTGTCTGATGAGATCTTAGTAACGACGTGCGCCTTGAATGATAGGATTGCGGTAAAACGCCAGAAAATGGTGTTATTGGATGACCCTTGCACAGCAGAGATACTGGACAAACAGCCAATCAGTAATTTGGCTATCGAATCCTCTCTGGATGACCTCGGTTACGTGCTCTATACCTCAGGTTCAACGGGTAAGCCTAAGGCGATTGAAATGTCACAGCGGGCGCTGAGCAATTTATTACAAGGTATTAGCCAGCTTGAACCCGCGCTTGCGGGGCCGAACCGTTGGTTACAATTCTCATCAATCGGTTTTGATCTCAGTTTTGAAGACATATTCATGCCGCTGTTGTCCGGGGGTTCAGTACAGCTTATTGATAAATCGACTCAGTTGGATATCCGGCTGCTCGCGAAGCAAATCCAGCAAGCGCAACTTCAAGTTCTGAACTTACCTTATGTGGTATTGCAGAATTTGGCTGAATATAGCGGTGTCAATGGGCTACAGTTCCTCGAATTAAGGGTGATTGTTTCGAGCGCTGAAAGGCTCAAAATCACGGCGGCCATCAGACAATTTTTCACGACACATCGTCACTGTACGTTAGTGAACCACTATGGCCCGGCAGAGACTCATGTCGTAACGTCTAAGACATTACAGGGAGAACCTGCTTCATGGCCTGATTTGCCGACGATTGGCCGATCATTGCCTAACGTGGCCGGTTATATTTTGGATGAGTATTTGCAGCCTGTCCCGATGGGCGCCATCGGCGAACTGTATTTGGCTGGGGACTGTTTATCAAGAGGCTATTATCAGCAGCCCCAGCTTACCGCAGAGCGTTATCTTGATTGCGATTGGGTTCTTGGGAAACGAGTGTATCGAACCGGGGACTTAGCCAGCTTTCATCAAAACGGTGAAATCAACTACTTTGGCCGCAACGACCATCTGGTCAAGATCCGTGGGTTCAGAATTGAACTCGGTGATATCGAAGCCCAATTGAGTAAGTTCGATGGAATAACCGGAACCGTAGTCATTGCTATTGATACAGAAGCCGGTGATAAGCAGCTTATCGCTTATTTTATCGCGGCTAACCCATTGGATTTATCCGAAATTAAAACCTATTTATCGGCTAGCTTACCTGATTACATGTTGCCATCTGCGTATGTGCAGATGGCGGCTTTTCCGCTGAATACCAATGGCAAAGTGGATCGCAGCCGCCTTCCACAACCTGGAGCAGAAAACTTTGTAAAAGCCAGATACATCGCGCCAGTGACTGAACTGGAACAAAGCGTTGCGAAAATTTGGCAGGGGTTGTTGCAGCAAGACAGGGTAAGCATGGCCGACAGCTTTTTTGATTTAGGTGGTCATTCCTTATTAGCTATGAAGCTAATTTCTCGAATTGAACAGGCATTTTCCGTTGGCGTACCGATTGCGATCGTGTTTGAGAGATCAAGATTAGAACAGTTATGTGATTGGCTTGAAAAAGAAATGGTTATTCAACGCAACAAGTCAATTGGAGCTGTAGTGGAAGAATATGAGGTAACCGAGTGGTGATTATGAACCTAAAAGGCTTTATTGATAGATTGTCCGAGCAGGAAGTTCGTCTTTTTGTTGAAAATGGGACGCTAAAATCTCAGTCTGCTCCGGGTGCCATCACACCTGAACAGGGAAAATTTATTAAACAAAACAAACAAGCAATTATTGATTTTCTCTCTCATGCAGAAGTAGGGGGGCAACAGAAGTTTTCGTTATTACAACGTCGGCGCCTTACCAAGGCACCGTTATCCTTTGCACAGCGCCGTTTTTGGCTGGTTGAACAGGTTTCTACTGTTGAACGTCAGTATAAGATTTCAACCGCGTTCAATTTATATGGTCAATTTTCCTTGGAAGCCGCAAGCCAGGCGATGGATGCCATTCTTAAGCGACATGAAATTTTACGAACTGTTTATCAGGAATCGCAGGGCATGCTCGAACAAGTCGTGTTGGGCGACTATGTTTTCCAGATAGACAAAGACACCCTTGCCGATGATGTTGACCAACAGCAACACATAGAGGATTGGCTGGAGGGGCAGAAACAGAGATTATTTGATTTAAGTAGGGATTTGCCGCTAAGAGTGGCTTATCTGGCATCTGATCTAAAATCAGATACATCTGATAAACCGTTGGCCGGCGTATTGTTTTTTGATTTGCACCATATTGCTGCTGATGGTTGGTCTTTGGCGATATTAGTTGATGAATTTACCCTTCTTTATCAGCAAGTTGTTCATGGTAAACCTGCTTTGTTGACTGAGCTTGAACTGCAATACTCGGACTATGCCTACTGGCAGAATCAAGCTGAAACTCAGCAAATGTTTGACGAGCAGTTGCAATATTGGCAACAACAGCTAGCCAACTTGCCATTGGTTCATGAATTGCCGTTGGATTATGCTCGCCCTCAAAAATTGGATATGCGTAGCGCAATGCACACGCAAAAGATACCCATGGAGACGGTGAGTAAACTTAAGCGATTAGCTGTGGATTCAAATGCCACGTTATTCATGCTGTTGCATACCGCTTTTGCGGTGATGCTGGCTCGCTACAGTGATAACCCGGATGTGGTTATTGGGACACCTATTACAAGTCGACCGGTACAGAAGCTGGAGTCGCTAATTGGCTGTTTCCTCAATACGCTCGTATTGCGTTTGGATTGTACATCGACGCTGACATTCAATGAGTTGTTGAAGAGTGCAAGGCAGGTGCACCTTGATGCACAGAGCAATCAAGCCATTCCATTCGAATTATTGGTTGAGAAGTTGTTAGCTGAACAAAGCACTGCGTTTACTCCCTTATTCCAAGTGCTTTTCTCAATGCAAAATTATGAATCTCAACAGCTAGAACTTGCTGATGTTGAATTTGAAGAGGTTATGGAGCAAAGGGGACAAACGCAGTTTGATTTGACCTTAACCGCAGCAGAAGATAAGGACGAACTGTCGCTGATTTTTGAGTTTAATCAAGGGCTCTTTAATCCAGACACAATCGCCCGTTTTGCCGAAAATATGCAGTTGTTGTTAGCGCACATTGCGCTCAATGGTGATAGGCCAATTAATCAATTGGCGATCGTCAGTGAGCAGGAACAAGCTGTGTTGGACAAATCTCATCAATCAGCTTGGCAACTGCCTGAGGAGCAACCTTTTGTGCATCGGCTTATTCAACAGCGGGTGGCTGAGTATCCTGAGCGAGTGGCAATTTGCTATCAGGATCAAAGCCTCAGTTTTGCTGAACTTGATGCAAGGGCTAATCAGATCGCCCAATTATTATTGACTAAAGGCGCCGACAACAACCCGTTGGTTGCGATTTTGATGGCGCCTGGCATTGACTTTGTTGTCAGCATGCTAGCGATATTGAAAGCAGGGTGTGCTTATTTGCCATTGGACCCCACTTATTCTGTGGCGCGGTTAAATTTTATCTTGGCTGACAGCAATGTTGGTTTGGTTATCGTCGATAACAAGAGTATCGATAAGGTCGATTTACCAACGGGTCGCGTTTGCACTATCTTGCTTGATGATACTGAAATTGCCGCCCAGTCCCGTACTGAACCGTTGTTGACTTCAAGTGTGACAGCGGAGTCCCTCGCCTATGTCATTTATACCTCGGGTTCGACGGGTAATCCTAAAGGGGTGATGATCCAGCATGGGGCGTTGAGCGCATCCACTGTTGGGAGGTTTAATTCATACTCGATAGTGCCGGAGAAATTTTTACTGGTTTCATCATTTGCTTTCGATTCATCGGTTCCGGCTATATATTGGGGGCTTGGCAGCGGCGCAACGTTGTATTTAATGGCCCCTCAGGATGCGAAAGATGCATCGCATGTGGCGAAGATTATAGACAGTCAACAAATTAGCCACGCTCTTTTTATTCCCAGTTTCTACGATGCCATTCTTGATTACCTTGCAGGACATTCACTACGTAAGGTGATTTGCGCCGGTGAAAATTTGTCGGACAACGTAAAGACAAAACATTTCCAATATCAGCCTCAGGCAACGCTTGTCAACGAATATGGGCCAACGGAAACCACGGTATGGTCTTCGTTGAAACTCTTTGAAAAGGCGACTGAGCCAGTCACAATTGGTCGTCCCGCTCCCCATGTGTCACTTTATGTGTTGGCAAAAGATCGCTCCCAATGTCCGGTTGGTGTAGTTGGAGAACTGCATGTTGGTGGTGTCGGACTAGCAAAAGGGTATTTGAACCGTCCAGAACTGACGGCTGAACGTTTTATTGATCATGTGGACTCTAAAGGTAACCGCGAACGGCTATATCGCACCGGTGATTTAGTGAAAGTGTTGCCATCAGGCGAAATTGCTTACATTGGCCGAAATGATTTTCAAGTGAAATTGCGCGGTTTTCGTCTCGAATTGGGTGAAATTGAGAACTGTATCCGCGCTAATTTTGATGTAGCGGATGCTGTGGTTTGTGTGAGACAGGATGACAAGCTGCGGCAATCCTTGGTGGCTTATTTGGTGGCTCCGTCGATGCTCGACATACGCGCACAGCGCGATAAAGTCGAGCGCATCTTGCCGGAGTTTATGTGGCCTAGCTTCTATGTGTTATTGCCGGAAATGCCATTGACTGAGAATGGCAAAGTTGATCGTAAAGCCCTGCCTGCGCCAAGCATGGAAAATATCGCTAAGGAGCCTTTTACATCACCAGAAACGGCAACTGAAAAGCAGTTAGCTAGATTGTTCCATCGGGAGCTTGGGTTGACACCAATCAATATTGGGACCCGGTTTGTACAGCTCGGTATTCACTCACTGCAATTTGTCAAACTCGGCAGTGCCATCAGCGAAGAATTGAAGATCGAACTGTCCGTGAAGGATTTTTACGTCTATGACACGCTGTTTGCTTTAGCACAGTATGTTGAGCAGCAGCTTGCCGAACAGCAGAAACAGAGTGGGGAAGAAAGGGAGGTCGTTGAACTGTGAATATCGCCGCATTTTTAGCTGACTTAAAACAGCAAGACATTATGGTATACCTTGAATCTGATTCGCTTAAGTTAAACGCGCCTAAAGGCGCGGTATCGCAAGATATGCTGACTGAGTTGAGAGCGCATAAGGTAGAAATTATTGCGTATCTGCAAGGGCAACAATTAAATCCATTACCGATCAAGAGTGTCGACAGAGGGCTGACTCGATTACCTCTTTCTTTTGCACAACAACGCTTGTGGTTCATCGACCAGCTCTTTGGCAGCAGCGAACATTACAATATGGCGACGGTGTTGGAAGTGAGTGGCGCGTTCGATTTAACGATTGCTGAAAAAGTCATGCAACGAATTGTCGAACGCCATGAAGTGTTGCGCTCAGTTTACCGAGAAGAACAGGGCGAAGTATGGCAAGAGATTCAGTCAGATGTTAAGGCAAAAATCAATGTTCGGCATTTGACATGTGAACCTGCCGAGATGAAAGCGATACTTTATCAGTATGTTTCTGCTCAGTTTGACTTACAGAAAGATCTAATGGTCCGGATCGACTTTTTTACCACTGATATTCAACGGCAATTCCTTATCATCAATTTGCACCATATTGCGGGAGACGGATTATCTTTCTCTCTATTGATGGAAGAATTTGTCGCTCATTATCAAGCGATTAAGCAAAATCTGCCGGAATCCTTGTCGGTATTGCCCGTACAATATGCAGATTATGCTTATACTCAGCAGTCATGGATTGCTGATGGGGTGTTTGATGCGCAACTTGATTATTGGCAACAAAAATTAGCGGATATACCGCAAGTTCACCAATTTCCATTAGATTTTCAGCGGCCGGTAAAACAGACCAACTATGGTGTTAAGGTGCGATTCCGATTGGATCGGCAATCTTCGGCAATGTTGCGTAAGCATGCAGGCAATGCCGGTGCGACCCTGTTTATGTTATTGCACGCTGCATTCTCAGTATTTATTGCTCGCTATAGCCAGCAAACGGATATTGTCATTGGTACGCCGGCCACCAACCGTAAACAAAAAGAGTTGCAGCCACTGATTGGGTTGTTTGTCAATACGCTGGTGCTGAGAACCGAATATCAGGGCAAAGTTGATTTCATGCAGTTTATGCAGCATGTAAAGCAAGTCAACATTGAAGCACAAATGAATCAGGATTTGCCGTTTGATGTTCTCGTGGAGAAATTGGCGGTGAGTCGGAACATCGCTTATTCACCTATATTCCAGTTCATGTTCACAATGGATACGACTGAGGCCAGTGAATCGCGACTGGATGACGTAGTGTTTACGCCGGTATCTTCGGGTGAATCATTCTCTAAATTTGATTTGGAACTCGATGCGATTGATGACAGTGACACGATTCTGTTTGAAGTGGTATACAACAGTAGCCTATTCCATGAACACACGATTGCAAGGTTACTCAAATCATTTGAAGTCTTGTTGATTGATATCGCCGAAAATCCTTATAAAACATTAGACTCTTTAGCGTTGTTAGATGAAGACGAGAAGCGCCGTTTAGGTCAACAATTGGCGATACCGTCTTCTATCGCAACAACGACAGAATCTGTGCAATGCCGGTTTGAACGTCAGGCAGCACAAAAATCTGATGCTACTGCTTTGGTATGGCAGGTTGCAGGAGAAAAGCAAACCCTGACATATCGCGAGTTAAACCAGCGGGCTAACCGATTGGCGCATCACCTAATCGAAAAGGGGGTTGGGCCGGGCAATATTGTCGCGTTATGTTTACCGCGTTCTCCTGAGATGATTGTCAGTATATTGGCTGTACTGAAAGCAGGTGCCGCTTACACCCCCATTGACGTTGACAACCCTCAATCCCGAATTAATCACATTATTGCGGATTGCCGGCCGGCGGTCGTGTTGACCAACAACACATATGCAGACAAGTTTGCTGAACTGAATGTCATTGTTGAGCGGTTAACCGCGGAAATGGAACAGTTTTCAGGGGCTGCATCGGATAATCCAGATGTCAACCATAGTTTGAATCAACTTGCCTACGTCATGTATACCTCCGGATCGACGGGCAAACCTAAAGGGGTCATGGTAGAGCATACGCAGTTGAGCCATTTTGTTGCGGCAGCATTGGCAATGTATGCCGTTAAACCTGACGACAATATATTACAGTTCTCCTCATTTGCATTTGATATTTCCATTGAAGAGTGTTTTGTCACCCTAAGTGCAGGGGCCACTCTGGTATTGAGGAACGATGATTGGCTCGACAGCGCTGACCTATTTTGGCAACAGTGTAGTCAGCACAACATCACTGTAATGAGCTTACCCACCGCCTTTTGGCATCAGGTGAGTAGTGGCGACGCTTTGGTGACTGACACACTACGGTTGGTTATCGTTGGCGGTGAAGCAATTAATGCTGAAATTGTCAGACATTGGTTCGCATCAGCAAACCGTCCTCCGGTGATGAATACCTATGGGCCGACCGAAACAACAGTCTTGGCGAGTTACTACTTGATTGAATCTGCGTTGCAGATTGAGCAATCGGTTCCCATTGGCAAGGTATGTGGTCATGTTAAAGCCTATATTGTTGATGAGCGTTTGAATTTGGTGCCACAAGGCGTCATTGGTGAATTAGTTGTTGGCGGTAAAGGCGTTTCCCGCGGTTACTTAAACAGACCTGAGGAGCAGCAGAAAAGTTTTATTCAGGTTGCTTTTTTCGACGGTGAGGTTGAGCGGCTTTACCGAACCGGCGATCTAGTGAGGTTTAATGTTCATGGTGAGATTGAATATATTGGGCGCAAGGATAGTCAGATAAAAATTCGAGGTTTCCGTATTGAGCCAGGTGAGATTGAGAATCAACTTATTACGATTGATGGGGTAAGGCAGGCAGTTGTTACGGTTGATGAGCTTAACGGCAATAAACAACTGGTTGCATATTACGTTGCTGATGCGCCGTTGGAGCCAGTGGCGTTGAAGGAACAAATCAGCCAAACCTTGCCGGAATATATGGTCCCTAATGCCTTTATTTCGCTAACCAGCATTCCAATGACGGTAAACGGTAAAGTTGACTACAAAGCGTTACTGAGTGTAGAGACACAAGAGTCATTACCAGAAAACTACTGTTTCCCGCAGGGGGAACTGGAAGAACAACTGGCTGGTATGTGGCAGCAGTTGTTAGGCCATCCTAAAGTGAGTCGTACCGATAACTTTTTCAAGCTAGGGGGACATTCCCTGTTGGCGATTAAGTTGGTATCGGAAATCCAGAAAACCTTAGCCGTACAGATCTCTGTTCGTGCAGTCTTCGAAAGCCAAACCTTGGCTGAATTTGCACAATTGATCGCAGAACAACAGACAGTCACTAGCGGCAATGCAGCGCTAGCGCCAATTACGCCTGTAGTTGAAATGGCACGAGTTGAAATGGCACGAGTTGAAATGGCGAGAGTTGAAATGGCGCGGCTTCCATTGTCGTTTGCTCAACAACGGCTTTGGTTTATTGATCAGTTAGATGGGCAAACGCCTCAATATAATATGCCGCTGGCATTAACCGTCAAAGGGGATTTCAATCTCGCTATCGCTGAACGTGCGATAAACATGATTGTCCAACGCCATCAGGTGCTGCGAACTGTCTATCGGCATGATACCGCCGGTGCATGGCAGGAAGTGTTGGATAAGGTAACCGTGAAGATCGACCGGATTGACTATCAAAGCCTTAGAGAAAAAAGTTGTCAGCAGCAGGTGCAAGAATTTATTCAGCAGCACGCGGAGCAGGCATTTGATTTAGCTAACGATGTCATGCTGCGAGCGGCCTATCTGAAGATAGCCGAAGATCAATGTGTTATGGTCTTCAACATGCACCATATTGCATCAGATGGTTGGTCAATCAAAGTGCTTGCTGATGAATTTGTCGACATATACAGCCAACTGCTTGAGGGCAGTCAGCAACCGGCTTTGCCATCGCTACCCATTCAATATAAAGATTATGCTGTCTGGCAACGGCAACAACTACAGGGTGAAACGTTACAAACGGAGCTTAACTACTGGCTAACTCAGCTTCATGAATTGCCTCCGGTACATGACTTACCGCTGGATTACCCGCGTCCATTACAACTTGGCAGCCGTGGTGGGCTATTTGAATTTAGTGCTGATAAGTCTCTTTTGATTGGGCTTAAATCGCTTGCCGGTCAACATAATACGAGCTTGTTTGTGGTATTGCATGCTGCATTTACCCTGTTACTTGCCCGTCATGGACAAAGCAAGGATATTGTCATCGGGACGCCGGTTGCGAATCGTTTGCAGGCGGAAGTTGAGCCGCTTATCGGCTTTTTCGTCAATATGCTAGTGCTGCGCACCCAATACCAAGCCGATCTCACTTTTGCTGAATATTTGTCACATATTCGCCAGGTTAATATTGATGCTCAAGCGTATCAGTTACTGCCGTTTGAATTGTTGGTTGAAAAAATGCAGCCGGAGCGGAGTACAAGTTATTCGCCGCTATTCCAAATTGTATTCTCGATGGATACCAATGAATCCAAGGTATTGCAATTGAGCGACGTCGAATTTGAGTACCTTGATAGCGAACATGTCACGGCTCAGTTCGATTTGACCTTAGATGCCAGTGAAAGTGAGGACACTCTTGATTTTAGTTTTGAATACAACTGTGAGCTATTCGAACGGTCGACAATAACCCGATTCAGCCAACGGTTCCTGACTTTATTGTCTGCATTAGTGAGTGAGCAATATCAAACGGCTCCTTTGACTAAACTGCCGGTGTTAACTGAGCAGGAAAGACAATATCTGTTGGTCGATATTAATGACAATTGGCAGCCTTATCCGGCTGATAAGTGCATTCATCAATTGTTTGAAGAACAAATGGAACGGAGTCCAGAACAAATAGCGGTTATTGACGGCGAGCTTCATCTCACTTACCGGCAAGTGAATGCTCAAGCGAATCAGGTCGCTCACTTTTTGTTGGGCAAAGGTTATACCTCGGATTCCTTTATTGCGGTTTGTATGGAGCGAACTGCGGCCTCGGTGATTACCGTACTTGGCATCTTGAAGGCGGGTTTAGCCTATGTGCCATTTGATGCTGATCAGCCATTGCAGCGGATTGAATACATTCTTCAAGATAGCGGTGCGCCATTAGTTGTGATTGATGATATTCAGCGTTTGCCTACTGAGGTGGCTTCGGCGTACAACGTCTGGAGATTGGATGAAATATTAAACCAGTCACGGATTGAGACCAATATTGCGGCGACGCAGAGTCATTCAACCGCGACCAATTTGGCTTACATGACTTACACCTCAGGAACAACGGGTCATCCCAAGGGTGTGATGGTTGAGCACACGGCGATGATTGCGCGTTTGTATGGTTGGGATGCGGTATTTGGTTTATTCCAGAAGCCGCCAACCGTATTACAAATGGCGGGTTTGGCTGTGGATATTTTTCTGGGAGACATCGTTAAAAGTCTGACCACCGGTGGTCGCTTGGTGATTTGCCGCAAGTCAGATTTAATTACCACAGAGGCTTTGTATCAGCTTATCGAACAACAACAAGTGACGTTTGGTGACTTTGTGCCGGTCATTCTGAGAAATTTACTCGATTATGCTGAACAAAACAGGGTCCGATTGAATTCACTGCGCCATATATTAGTGGGTTCCGAAGCTTGGTATGGTCGTGATTTGAACCGTTTGCAAAAACTGATGCATACCGATGCCCGTTGTTTCAATATTTATGGACAAACAGAATCAGTGATTGATGCCAGTTACGGTGATGTGACCCATCTCTCTTTGCCTGATGATGCCTATGTTCCCATTGGTACGCCGTTTGCCAACACCCACATTTATATCCTTGATGCTTATGGCGAACCTGTGCCTGTGGGAGTGGTGGGTGAAATTGCGGTAGGCGGCCCTGGTTTGGCAAGAGGTTACAACCGCAATAGCGAATTAACGCAACAAAAATTTGTTAAAGACAACCTTTCTGGTCGTTGTGGTTACATTTATCACACAGGTGATCAAGCTAGATTAAAATCTGATGGAACGTTGGAGTTTTTAGGGCGTAATGATGATCAAATAAAACTGCGTGGATTTCGTATTGAACTGGCTGAAATTGATGCCAAGCTTCGTGCATTGCCTGATGTGCAGAATGCTATTGCCGTGGTGCGGGAAATTGAGCAGGGTAATAAACAAATTATTGCTTATCTGCAAACGCCACAACCGTTATTGATTGAACAGATCAGAGAACAGCTACGGCATCAATTACCTCATTACATGATCCCCAGTGCATTTGTGTGTCTGGATGCTTTCCCGGTGAGTATTACCGGAAAAGTGGATAAAGAAAAACTACCTGCACCAGAAGCCAGTGCTTTTACCAGTACTGAATATGTTGCGCCACAAAATGACGTTGAAAGAACATTAGCGTCTATTTTTGCAGTTGTTTTGAAGCAGGAGAAAGTGAGCCGTTACGATAATTTCTTTGCTTTGGGTGGTGACTCAATATTAATTGTGCGTGTTGTTGCAATGGCTAAACAGGCGGGGTTGGCACTCAATGTAAAAGATATTTTGGCCTATCAAAGTATTCATGAAATAACGCAGCAGTTACCTGATTTAAACAACAAAAATGTCTCTTCTAAAGATGCTTATCACGCTTTTTCATTACTCACAGATGACGAACGGGCGGCATTAAAGGAGCCATCCGCATTGGATGATGCATATTCATTGTCGAGTTTGCAAATGGGGTCTATTTATCATCAGCTAAAAGATGAAAGTTACCACATTGTAGAACATTACTCGATTAATGCTGTATGGAGTGAACAAGCGTTTCGTCAGGCATTTAATGCCATAGTACAGCGCCATGAGTTATTGCGTGCGACATACAACTTCGAATTAGGAAGAGCATTGCAATATATTCATAAAACGATTGCTTTGCCGGTTACGCTTAATGATTGTCGCTACCTTTCCGTGCAGGAATTTGAGCATCAATTAGATCACTGTTTGGAACAGGAAAATAGCAACTTTTTCGTTGAAAATGAATTAATGTGGCGAGTTAATGTATTTATTGATGCTAATAATACATTTGCTCTGGTTTTGTCCCATCAACACGCCATTCTTGATGGTTGGAGTGTTGCCAACCTAAAAGTTGAGTTTATGGAGAACTATTTATCGGTGTTGTCTGGCGGTTCTATTCCACCAAGAGCTGACTTACCGCATTACGGTGAATACATTGCTGAAGAACTGGCTGCTATTGATGATCCTGAACACAAAGCCTATTGGCAGAACATAGCCAACGCTGCGGTATTGCCTGACTGGACAGGAAAAGGGTCAACACAACATTATTCTACTCGTCTTGAGCTATCTTATTTACATGACGATTTGCAACAACTTGCGACGCGTTTAAAAGTGCCGTTGCGCACATTGCTGTTGGCGGTACATGTTTATGTATTGGCGAAAGTCAATGGCACTGATTCCATAACCAGTTCGGTGGTAAGCCACGGGAGACTTGAAGTAGAAGGCGCTGAATCTTGTCTTGGATTATTCTTAAATACGCCGCCGGTTAATGCCGATATTCATCAACAAACCTGGGCGTCGTTGATTCAGCAATTAACCGAATATAGCGCTGCAAGCTGGCCTTATCGGCATTATCCGGTTGCTATGATGCAAGAGGAATTCAAGTGTGATTACTCTGGCGCTTTGTTTAACTATGTCGATTTTCATGTGTCTGATGAGTTACAGACAACGCAAGATGTTGAGCCTGAGCAGGCTTATGATCATGAATATGAACGAGTTGACTATGGTTATGATTTTGTTTGCCATCATAGTTCAGCTAATAGTTTTCTGGTTCTGCAATTAGCGTTGACACAATCGGTGTTTGGAGCACATCAGGCAGGTCAAATATTAGCCTATTATGAAACGGCAATAAAATCGATATTAGTTTCACAACATCATCGCTTGGGGCATGCGGATTATCTGGCATCAGGTCAAATCCAACACTTGCAACAATTAGCCCATAATCCGTCATCTATTGCTAATGATTGCCCATCTCTGACGCAATTATTTGCCCGAGTTGTGCATCAGATACCTGATGAAGTGGCCTTGTCAGGGCCTTGGGGAAGCATGAATTATGCTCAGTTGGCGTTAGCGGCTGACAAGCTGGCGGCACTCCTTGCTGCGCGGGGTATCGGGGTAAATGATACGGTGGGTATTTATTTATCAAGTAGTCCTGAGGTGGTGATTAGTGTCTTGGCTATTTTGAAGGCGAACGCAACGTTTGTGCCATTGGCAACCGATTATCCAACAGAACGCATTGCCCATATTATTAATGATGCTGATATTCAGCTTATTGTTTCACAACGTTCTGAAAGCCACACTTTGCCTGTTGATAAACAGCGTATTGTTATGGTTGATGAGATTGAATCGGTTGATACTGCGGTTGTGACACAAAACGTGGCATTATCAGCGCAAGAGCGTGTTGCTTACATCATGTATACCTCGGGTTCAACGGGTACGCCTAAGGGCATTAAGATCAGTCATCACAATTTACTGAGCTATTATGAGGCGGTTCAACGCTGTTATCCGACAAATTCTGCCTGTGTATTGCAAATTGCCAACATTGGTTTTGATATTTTTATCGAAGAATTAATGTTATCGGTATTTTCCGGTGGTCGTCTGGTTCTGGATAGCCATAAAACAGCGTATAGCGTTAAACAGTTATGTCAGATCATTGATGCACAAAAAGTCACACTGATTTCAGTACCCACAGCCTTATGGCATGAGTGGACGTATCAGTTAACTGCCGACGATGTTGAACAACTGGTTGAGCATTTGAAGATATGCATCGTGGGTGGTGAAGCAATGCGAATGGAGTTATTGGCGCTATGGCAACAAAAAACAGACGGAAGGATCCGTTTATTCAACACGTATGGGCCGACAGAAACAACCATTGTGGCAACCGCCATCGATGTTACACAACTCGATACCTCAACAAACTCAGTGGTGCCGATAGGACGTCCTTTGGCGCATTGTCAGACCTATGTTTTGGATTCTCAGGGTGGATTGGCACCGCCAGATGTTATAGGTGAACTCTATATTGCGGGTGATGCTTTAAGCTTAGGTTATGTGAATAACCCAGAGCAAAATGCGGCACAGTTTATTGAAATGGCTATTTTGCCGGAACAAACAGTACGCTTATATAAAACCGGTGATCGTGTTTATTGGAATAACGAGGGTGAACTGGTTTATGTCGGTCGTCTTGATAATCAGGTCAAGATCAGAGGTTTTCGTATCGAAACCCGCGAAATAGAGTCAGCACTGTCAGCGATTGATGACGTGGCGACAAGTATTGTGCGAGTGACTGTCGATGCAACCGGCGAAAAACAGCTATGTGCTTGGCTAGTGATGCCAGAGGGTGCCGAAACGGATGTTGTCATCCCCTTGATAAGAGAACAACTGAAAACACGATTACCAGAATATATGGTGCCAACCCTATATGCCGTGATAGCCGCTATACCAACCACGGCTAATGGTAAAGTGAATTTTGCTGCCTTACCTGAGCCAAAACCTTGTATTAAGAGTGGGTTAGAGCGTGTTGCAGAAACTGAAATTGAAAAACAATTGGTACAACTGTGTGCCGATGCACTGAAATTACCGTTAAGCATGGTGAAGTTAACCGCGTCTTTTATCGAGTTGGGAGGGAACTCCTTAACCTTGTTGAGATTTTTGCATCAGATACAACAGACTTTCGCTGTAGCGGTAAGCGTTGCCGATATCATGACGGCCGGTGATCTAGCCATGCTCGCACTGATAATTGAGCGTAAGCAGTTGCAACAGGTTGAACAAGCCAATCAGGGACATAACGCTGTGGCAGAAGAAGGCTGGTTATGATGATAAAAATAGACGCGGATAAATCAGGTGGAATAATACGAATCGTTGATATTATTCGGCAAACTTCGGCTGCGGGAGTGCAGCTATTTGTTGAGCACGGCAAATTAGGTTTTAAAGTCATGTCAGGTTGCGTTTTTACCCCTGAACTAAAAAACTTAGTGATTGCCAATAAAGCTGAAATTATTGCTTTTTTAGTGCCCAATGACGCCATTAAATTGGTGTCATTGGGCGCTGACCGAACGCCATTATTTTTGGTTCCTGGCGCAGCTGCTCCAGTATCATCTTTTATTGATTTAGCCCGAGAAATAAAAAACGATTTCTGCCTCAAGGTATTTGACGCAACTTCCCTATTCTTGGAAGGGAAAACAGTGACAGTCAAAACATTGGCTGAACGTTATGTGGCATTACTTTTGCAAGCTTATCCACAACAGCATTATCGATTGGTGGGTGATTGTGTGGGGGCATGTATTGCTTTCGAGATCGCTTTATTGTTGGAAAGTAAAGGGAAAATGGTTGACTTGATAGCGATTGATAGTTTTCTGATCGCCTATGAGCAACAGCCTTATACCCGCGAGGAGATCGATGAAGTGACTGCCGAGTTAGCTCAAGGCATTGAAGGTGAAGCCCTGGAAAGCTTTATTGAAGTTTATAAAAGCTACTCAATGATGACTTGCAATTATGTGCCATCAGCCAAGTTAAAGGGCAAGATGACATTCATTTATTGCGAAAGCTCCATACAATTACGGGCAGAAAAAGAGAAAATTATTGCATCCTTACAAGATTATGTCACACAACCGATTATTTGTGGCATGGTAAGTGGTGATCATTATTCAGTATTAAAACCGGGTTCTGTTGAATCTCTGGCTGAGGCTATATTGCGACAACGTTACCGGCCAGAGCCTTCATTCAAAAAATCGAATTTAACCTATCAGGAGTTGCTCGACATTGTGCAATATCGGGCCGATATTTATCGGCCTGTAAATGACATCAATCATTATCACCGAGTGAGGATATCACAGGTCGGATGTTGGTTTATTGAAATAGCGGATGGCCGTGTACATATTGATTTCAACGCTGATGATGCAATGTATGAACAATATGATTTTTATAGTGAGATTGAAATCAGTGCGGATTTATTAATGGCGTGCGTAACCAGCGAGGAACCCGCAATCGCTATCGCTAAGGCGATATTAGATCATAAAATTCAGGTACAACAAGGAGAAGAGCTATATCACTTATTATGGATTATTTTTGGCATCACGAAACCTGATGAAATTTTTAACTGGATTGATCAACAAGATAGCCAAGACCAATATTTAGGTGTTCAAACTGATGGAATTGCTTTTGACGATAAATGTCATATCAATTCTTACGATGGCACTTACTTTATGCCTGCTCATTACAGTGTGATTCATAAGGCATTAATATCTCTGCCGATCGAGTATCATGACTTTCAATTTATCGACTTAGGGTGTGGGAAAGGGCGAACTATTGTATGTGCATCCAATTACAATTTTAGTAAGATTACCGGAGTAGAGATTATTGAATCGCTAGCATTAATTGCACAGCAAAATGTTAATGTTATAAAGAAAAAAAAGAATATTGAAGTAATACAGGGTGATGTAAATGACTATCAGTTCAATGAAAATCATGTGGTTATTTATAACTATGATAGTTTTTCTAATGATCAGCTTAAGAAAATTTTACAGCGATTGAAAACAGATATTTATGACAAAGGCTATAAGGTTTTTATTTTGCAAATTAATGGTGATAATGCGATTTATCAGCACTGTCTTTGGTTAACGCCAAAAAAAATTGCCCAGGGTTTTATGGGGGGGTGGAATATCACTTTATGGCAAAGTGAAGGTTGTTAAAGTCTGGCAATAGTAAAATCTTATTTAGGAGTTAATCTCGATGATCTCTGATTTGGTTAAAGCCAATCGGTTAAAAATTATTCTTAATAGTATTGTTGGTGCTTTTAGTGCTTTCTTTAGTATTTGGCTAATATCCTTAATTACCGATGATGCATTGGAACAGATTAGTGTTGACTTATTATCATGGACAATTAAGTTCTTCAGTGGGCTGGTTTGTTTATTTATTGTAAGTTCTTTTGCTAATTACTTAATGACAAAGTTAAGTGTGAAAATTATTTTTGAGGTTCGTAGTGCCTTAGTAAAACGAATCTTGAATACCCCTTATGCCATTTTGGATAGGATTGGAGGACATAAAGTTCAGGCCAGCTTAACATCTGATGTAAGTGATATTTCTAGGGCTATTTCTACTATGCCACAGTTTATTTATCATGTGATTACTGTGATTGCATGTTTGGGTTTTTTGGCATTCAAATCGATTGGTCTTTTTGTGGTCATCTTGGTTATTCTCCCATTAGGAATTTTGGTTTCGTGTTATTTCATCAGTAAAGCCGAAGCTTATGATGATATATATCGTGATGATTATGATAATCTTCATGAGCAGTTTAAAAGTCTGGTGGATGGGGTTAAAGAGCTGAATAACAATGAAAGACGAAAAAAATCGTTTTTTAATCGAGGTGTTTTACCATCATTAGAAAAGATTAATGATTCTGATCTTAGATCGGAAATTTTTTGGAAACTGAATGAAAATTGGGGTCAAGTACTATTATTCTTGGTTCTTGGGGCTATTTTATTTTCACATATTATGTGGGGAATAGGGGAAAGTAACGATATTCTTACCTTTATCTTTATAATGACATTCTTACTGGGGCCTGTTGATTTTATTTTATCATCCCAGGAAACTATAGTAAAAGCGCTTATATCTCTGCGTAAGATTGATCGCTTGAGGTTTTCTGAAAACTTATCAATGGAGCCAAGGTTAACCAACACAGAAGAATTTAAAGAGTGGTCTCGAATTTCCCTGCGTTCCATTAGCTTTAAGTATGCCGGTGAAGGGAACTGTTTTTCTGTTGGGCCGATTAATCTGGATATTCAGCGCGGCGAAATTATCCTTATTAAAGGCGGTAATGGCAGTGGTAAGTCAACTTTTGCCAAATTGTTGATTGGCTTATTGAATAAATCTGAAGGTGATATTTTCATAGATGATAAGGTGGTTAATAAAGATAACCGAGAGAATTATCTGAATATGTACAGTGTTATTCATTCGGATTTTTATCTATTTGATACGGTAATTAATCGAAAAGGTGAACTTGCCGATGATGAATTAACTCGTCAATATCTGAAAAAATTGGATTTAGCAGCAAAAGTCACGGTTAAAGATGGAAAATTATCCACAACTAAGCTTTCTCATGGTCAACGTAAGCGCTTAGCGCTGGTTATCTCTTATATGGAAGATGCACCTATTTATTTGTTTGACGAATGGGCAGCCGATCAGGACCCTAATTATAGAAGATTTTTCTATCATGAATTACTTCCTGAAATGAAGCGCGATGGAAAAACTATCATTGTTATTAGCCATGATGATAAATATTTTCATATCGCCGACAGAGTTATCACGATGGATAATGGTTTAGTAGATAATATTGAAATCAATGTACACCCCGATAAAGTAGAAAATGCGGCTTTATAGCCCGCTATTGCTAAGATGTAATCATAATATACCCTATGGATTTCAAGATGCATCGCGGCGGCAAGGGAGCGAATCCCCGGGAGCATAGAGAACTATGTGACCGGGGTGAGTGAGTGCAGCCAACAAAGAGGCAACTTGAAAGATGACGGGTATAAAACATAAATATCAGGAGGTTATCATGTTGGAACTATTTGAAGATCAATTGGCTGGAATTAGAGAAAAATATGGGAGTGACTGTTTAAAAAGAGTAGAGGATATGTTTTATCCTTTACTACAACAAAGAGCGCCATTACAAGCAGATGCCAAATATATCATGCCCGGTCTTTCTACCTCGCCGTGGTTGGATACGAATTCGTTTCCGCAATTGCAGCCGTTAGTCACCTCATTGATGAATAATGCGGGTAAAATAAAACAGGAAATTAACGCAGTCATCAGTGGTGAGTCTCAATATATCACCGATTATGAGCACTATTTGGGAACTCAAAAAGATTGGAAAGCATTATATTTATTTAAAAATGGTCAGCCTAATAACGCCGTTGCCAATATTTTGCCCGCTACATGGCATATTTTTAATAATGAATTACGGGATTGGCATTGTCCTCTATTGGAAGTTCATTTTTCGGTGTTGCAACCGGGTACGGTGATTAAACCGCATTGTGATTTATGGAATTTCACCCTTAATTTACATTTTGCGGTCGATATTCCTGCTAGCAATTGTGAGATCATCGTTGCGAATGAAGCCAGATGTTGGAAAGAAGGTGAGTGTTTACTTTTTGATTACTCTTATCAGCATGAAGCTTATAACCGTTCAGATAAACATAGAATTTGTTTATTAATGGATATCTGGCATCCCAATTTATCATTTGCAGAACGAGAAGCACTGGTTTTGATCATTACCGGTATTCGTAAACTTTTTGGTTAGTTTATACCCTATGGATTTCAAGATGGATCGCGACGGCAAGGGAGCGAATCCCCGGGAGCATAGATAGTGCAGCCAACAAAGAGGCAACTTGAAAGATAACGGGTATATTTTTCTAGGTATGTGTTGCTGGCTATTGGCAACACAGTTTAAAAGGACAGCCTATTATGAATAGAAAAGGGCAGTGCATCGTGTCTGATATTCAGGAGTTTGATGACTTCATTTTTGAGCTTGACTCAGCAGAACAGACATATTTAAAGCAGGCATTTTTAAAGTCTTCTCTAAAATATGACATTGATAATTTCGAATATTTTTATTGGAAATGTTTTTATCAATCATTTAATTTGCCTGTGCGTTTACAGAAAAAACTATTTGATTTTCGAGCGTTAGAAAATGAAAATTATTTATTGATAAAGGGATTGCCTGTCCCTGATGATCTTGGCTTAACGCCTTTATCTTATGAACAAACAAATAGTTCTGAGGTAGCGGGTGTTCGTACTTTGATATCAACGATATTATCTCGAATTGGGTATATTTATTCGTTTGTCAATAAAAAGAACTTTAATTTTATCGATGATGTTTTTCCAATGGAACAATATAAGAATGTGCAATTAGGCACAAATAAAGAGTTTTTGGAATGGCATGTTGAAGATGGTTTCCATGATGCAAAAGCAGACTGGGTTGCTTTATATTGTTTGCGTGGCGACAAAAATGCCGAAACCTACTTATTTCAAACAAAGAATATTCATTTGGATGCTGAAACCATTGCTGAATTGCAAGAACCAAACTTTGAGATCGATGTCGATCCGACCTTTATGTCGAATATTGGTGGCCGCCGTCGTGTTGCCATATTAAGTCAACATAAAGAGCCAGAAATGATATTTGATCCAGCTTATATGCGTTGTTTAACACCAAAGGCAGAAGCCGCGTTGGAAAAGTTGAATCAGTGTATTAATGAAAATAGAGAGGCTTTTATATTATCTCCTGGAGAAATGTTGCTATTTGATAACCGTAAAGTCGCTCATGCGCGTAGCGAATATGAACCTCGATACGATGGTTATGATCGTTGGTTACTCAGAGCATTAATATTGGAATCAAAATTCAAAGCCAGAGATTGCTTTTATACAGGCACTTTAAGGGCAAAATAAAAATGACATCATTTAAAACAGTATTATTTAAAAAAATATCATTTAAAACAATCACATTACTGTCAACTATTCTGTTGACAATAAGTTGTGGCGGATTTAAAAGTTATTCAGAAAAGACGACGACAGCATTTGAAGCGAAAATTGTTCGTACTCATTATGGTGTCCCACATATTTATGCGCAAGACTTGGGAAGCCTGAGTTTTGGCAATGCCTATGCTCAGGCACAAGATAATATATGCATCATGGCGGATCATTATGTACGCATTCGGGGAGAACGTGCGCGTTTCTTTGGTGCTGATAGAGATAAGCAGGGGGATTCACTGAATTTAATTGAGGACTTCGGTTATAAAGCTTTAGCTTTGGTGGAACAGGCGCGTGAGAAATGGCCGCAATTAAGTACTGATTCACAGGTAATTATTGATGGGTTTGTTGCAGGTTATAATACCTACCTGTCCCATGTAAAGGAAGGGCGTTATACCTTACCAAAAGCTTGTCGAGATAAAGAGTGGGTAGTGCCTATTCAACGTGAGGATGTGCTGGCATATGTGTTTTCTATTGCGGTATTTCCTGGTTCTGCTCAATTTCTTGCTGATTATTATGCTGCTGATCCCAATAAAGATGATCAAAAACAGTTGGCTTCACAGACATCAAGGAATAATGGTTATTCCATTGGTTCGAATGGTTGGGCATTAGGCCGTGACAAAGTTGAAGAGGTCAATAGCATGTTATTGGCGAACCCCCATTTTCCTTATGAAGGCAACATGCGTTTTTGGCAAGTGCATCATGTCATGAATGGAAAGATTGATGTCATGGGAGCGTCTTTAATTGGTTTCCCGGGTATTGTTAATATTGGATTTAATCACAATATTGCCTGGACTCACACTTATTCATCGGCTGAACATGTCATTGTTTATAAAATGCAAACTGCTGCTAATAATCCGCTCAATTATGTGATTGATGGTGTTATTAAACCGGTAATGTCGAAACCAATTCATATTGACGTCAAAACCGATAGCGGTATTGAAACTGTCACGAAAGATCATTTTTATACTGATATTGGGCCTATTATTGAAAATGAAGACTTTGCCTGGTCCGAGTCTGAATTTTATGTCGTGAAAGATGTCAATCTTTACAATCTTGATATGATTGATCATTGGTTGGCGTTGAATCGAGCGGATAGTCTTGCCGATGCAAAACAATCTTATAAAGATTTTAATGGCTTGGCTTTTAATAACACGCTGTTAACTGGTAAAGAAGGCGTTGGTATTTTTATTGGTGATAAAGCTGTACCGGCATTACCTCTTGAAGCTATTCAATTATTGAATGACAACGAAACCCTAGCGGCGGCACGTGAGAAGTATGGCGTGACTATTTTACCGGGTAACTCATCATCAATGATTTTTACCGAAGCCTTGGGTTATGATCAGACCCCACAGCTTGTGGAAACATCCTATGTACAAAATTCCAATGGTTCTCACTGGGCAACGAATCTGGAACATTTGCTCGAAGGTTTTTCTCCACTTCTTGGTAACGAGCGGAAGCCACTATCATTCAGAACTCGTATGGGGTTGCAACTAATAGAGGATGCGGCGGGTGATAATAAGCGATTTTCTCTCATGGAGTTAGAACGGGCGTTATTCTCTGAGCGTTCATATTTAGCCGAACTGATATTAAAAGATGTGATTTACCTATGTGATAAAACACCTAGCCGATTAATTAAACTGGAGAATGGCATGAAGGTGGATATTACGCAGGCATGTCAATTGCTATCACAATGGAACGGTGAATTTAATGCGGATAGTCGGGGCGCGATTATATTCCGTGAATTAGCGTTTTTAATTGATCAGCAAGAACATTTTGCCGTACCGTTTGATATAGTCCACCCGGCAACAACGCCACGCCAATTAAAACAAAGTGAAGAGCTTGTTACCTTGTTAGCACGGGCGGTTGCTAATGTGAAGAATGTGGGGCTGGCTTTAGATATTCCGGTAAGTAAATTTCAATTTATTGAAAGTACCGCACCTGACGGTAAACCGGCAGGTAATCGCATGAGTTGGCCGGGGTTATTTCAAGAAGAAGGCGGCTTTAATATGATCGCGACATGGGATGGGGATGAAACCCTATTTCCTAAACATCATTATACTGTGGGTAATGATGTGGTGAGTGGTGAAGTATTGGAATCGGAGCTAACTGATCAGGGATATCATATTCGTTATGGGTCTAGTTGGATAATGTTGGTGGCATTTGATCAACAAGGGCCTAATGCGCGCGGGTTACTCACTTATTCGCAATCTTCTGATATTGATTCGCCTCATTTTGCAGATCAGAGCAGATATTATTCTCATTATAAACAGCTATTGCCGTTGCCTTATTGGTTAGAAGAAGTTCAGCAATCAACTATTTCGGAATTGATTATCCAACATTAAGTTAAGATTGCTTGGCACCGGTTCACAAGAAATTTTTTGATGTTTTTAACATATACCCTATGGATTTCAAGATGCATTGCGACGGCAAGGGAGCGAATCCCCGGGAGCATAGATAACGATGTGACCGGGGTGAGTGAGTGCAGCCAACAAAGAGGCAACTTGAAAGATAACGGGTATAAGCATTATAGCTGGCTGGCTGCTTCAGCCAGTTATAGAAAATACTATTTATTCTTTGGAACGATATAAATATGATGGATTTTTCTAATTCTAGTTATCAGAAATGCGTAGAGTTCACCATGCCATCCATAGAGGATGTATCTGCTTGTATGATGAATAGAGTCCCTTTTATTATTCGAGGAGGCGCTGAACAGTGGGTAGCAAGAACAAAGTGGACATGGGACTATTTTCAGCAAAAATTTGGTCATCACCTGATAAAAGTATTTCGATCATCAAATAATAAAGATAATAAATATATGTCTCTTGGTGACTATATTGATTATATAAAAGATGTGGAAGAACCCGATCCTTATTATGCTTCTGCGTGGCCATTTTCGCTCTATTTTAAAGAATTGGTGAGTGATTATGAGGTCCCTGACTACTTTTCTTGCTTAATTCGTCAACGTGTTTCAGACGATATTTTGCATAATGAAGCAGCATTATTATTACTTCGCTGGATTTATATGGGGCCTAAAAACAGCGGCTCTCGTATGCATTTGGATATTGCTTCTACTCATGCCTGGAATGCGGTGATTAGTGGTCGAAAAGAGTGGGTATTTTATGGGCCGGAAGAGGCAATGAAAATAGGTTATGGCAAAGTTGATGCTTTTAACCCTGATCTGGTCTTATATCCCGATTTCATTCAGGCTCAAGGAATTCATTGTATACAGAATCCTGGTGATATTGTTTTCACGCCTTGTACACACTATCATCAAGTTAAAAATTTGGTGGCGGGAATTTCGATCACTGAAAACTTTATTAATGACACGAACTTGGAGCTTGTTAAGCATTCCATAAACAACGACGATGATATATCACCTGAACAGGCGAATTTTATTCGAATGTTGATTCCTGAGTTAAGTTAACCTGAATTCTGTTTAAACCGTCACTCTCGGATGGAAAAATTCAGTGACGGTTTCTTCTTTATTTAAACAATAGGCAATGAGTCCACCGAACATGGCTAATAAATTCCTCTTGCTAGTACATGGTCGTGAACGTTCTACGACCATGATGTAGTGTGGAAAACCCGGTATATCAATAAATTGATGTGTGTAATGATGATTTATTATCTCTGCTTATCTTTATTCCATTTACAGGCCATTTAGCGGAATTGAGAAGAAACGCGGCGGGTTGTCCAGTTGTACCAATAACGAGCTCTCCGACTTTTAATGAAACGCTATATGGAATGGCATGAAAAATCTCAGGTGTAACTTCAACGAAGTTTTTAGTTAAAAACTGAATTGATTGAATGGAATCAGCTTGAAAACGCGTTGAAGTTGCCTTAAATAAAATCCAATAAAGACAATATGTTGGAGGGTATTTTTGAGAGGTTTAATACTTAAGGTTCAGTGTATGAGCGGTGATTATAAGTAATATCAAACCGTTAGAGTTAAATAAATCAGTATAAAAAATCACATGATCATTGTTTGTTGTGTGGTGAATATTGCCTTATTTGCACATAGGGAAATACCCTTGCCCGTGACGTTAATCTCTGTGATTTTGCTCGATGCTCATGAAAATAATCCCGCAGATTTTAAAAAAACAACAAATTCTGTCGTCAAAGCGACATTCCTGCATAAAGTGTTTTAACATTTGGTTGTTAAATACGTACAATCTCGTTCCTGAATGTGTTCTCTACAAGAATAGGCTTAGTTTGTCACTGATCCAATTTTACACATCGCGGAGCCGCCTGCCAGCTTGGCTCGGTATATTCGCGATACTGATGTTGTTCATTGCGCCAGTGATCTCCCGGTCACTGGAACATGTGCGCATTGGTGAGGCTCATTCATCGAAAGTGGTCGATTGCCATAGGGTGATGTCATCTGACGGTGATATGCCTTGGAATATGTCTCATTCTGACGTTTCTTCCGTATCATATGTTACTAACCATCATGATGGCATGCAGATGGGTATGCATGGTGGTGGTATGTCGATGTTGGAGGATATTGCCTGTGGATACTGCGTTTTTCTGATCCATATACCTATGCTGGATTTGGCGAATACACCGCTATTTTGGTCAACTTCGCTGACTTCACGGCCACCACCGATTCAAACCGTAGCTTCCTTTCTGCCGCATTTCATCTTTTCTGATTCGTTGCCTCGTGCTCCGCCTGAACAGATCTTATCTCATTAATTTAAACATAATGAAATGTCTTGTCCTGCTCATTATTGAGTCAGGAAAAGTCTGTTCATACCAAAAACGATTTGGTTGGATTCTATAACGTATTCCGCTGTTGATAGAAATATCTCTTCGGAAGGTGGATTCACATTAAGGAAAGATGATGTTCGAAAAAAATTCTCTTCATAAAAAAAATAGGCTATCCCATTGTATCCGTTCGGCGATGCCACTTTTTCTGCTAGCGACTTTTAATGGCTATGCGGCTGAAACTTCACCTGATTCACGTGATCATGTGCACGGTTTAAAAACCAATGATGGTGATGTGATCACGGTAACAGCACCTTTGCATTCTCCTTTGTCAATTGTCACCTCGCCAAAAACCCCCCGTCAGCCGGTTCCGGCAAGTGACGGCTCTGATTATTTAAAAACCATACCCGGATTTGCTCAAATCCGTAATGGAGGCACCAATGGTGATCCAGTATTTCGGGGAATGTTTGGTTCTAGAATTAAGCTCCTGACTGATGGTGCAGAAATGCTAGGAGCTTGTCCCGGCAGAATGGATGCCCCTTCATCCTATATTTCGCCAGAAAGTTATGATTTGCTGACAGTCATTAAAGGGCCTCAAACGGTGTTGTGGGGAGCTGGTGCTTCCGCAGGGACCGTAAGATTTGAACGTGAACATCCTCGATTTGATCAGCCGGGAGTCAAATTCAATGCCAGTGGATTGATGGGTTCAAATGACCGTTGGGATGGCAATGTAGATGCCAGTATTGGCAATGAATTGGGATATTTACGTTTAATGGCAAATAAATCCCGTTCAAATGACTACAAAGATGGTGGTGGGTATCGCGTTCCTTCACGTTGGGATAAATGGAATAGTGATCTGGCGTTAGGGTGGACTCCGGATAAAGATACATTGCTTGAGTTGACCGCGGGAAAAGGGGACGGAGAAGCTCGTTATGCTGGACGTAGCATGGATGGTTCGCAATTCAAACGCGAAAGTCTCGGTGTGCGTTTTGAGAAATCTAACCTCGGTGAAGTGCTTGATAAGGTTGAAGCCCAAGTTTATTACAACTATACCAACCATATTATGGACAATATAACTTTGCGTTCTCCGAATAGCGCCATGTCAATGGGTATGCCTTCTTCGAGTTGTAAACATATGTGTGGTATGCACATGAATATGAATCACGGTATGTCTATGCAACTGGATCGTCGCGTTGTGGGAGGGCGAGTCATGGGTACCTGGCTATGGCAAGACTTCAAATTGGAAAGTGGCGCAGATACGCAAACCAATATCCATCGTAATAAAGCAGGTAATGTATGGCAAAAGGATGCTCAATTCTATAACTATGGCCTATTTGGTGAGCTAACTTGGTATGCTACAGAACAGAGCGAATTGATAACCGGTGCCCGTCTTGATCGCAGCCGAGCAAAGAAATTTGCTGGTAATAGTGAAAAAGAGCGTAATGATACCTTGCCGAGTGGTTTTGTGCGCTTAGAGCATACTCTGGCTGATGTGCCAATGATGTTTTATGCCGGTATTGGTTACACCGAGCGTTTCCCCGACTATTGGGAACTGTTCTCGCCGACATATGGTCCGGTGGGGAGTGCCAGTGCTTTTGATGGGGTAAAAAGTGAGAAAACCACTCAACTTGATATTGGCGCTCAATATACTGGAGAACGTTTTAATGGTTGGGTATCCGCTTATATAGGGCGTGTAAATGATTTCATTTTATTTAGATATAGCCCGACAAACGCCCGCATTAGTCAGGCTGATAATATCAATGCCAATATCATGGGCGGAGAAATGGGCTTTGGTTATCAATTGACAGATCATTGGAAAACGGATGCCAGCCTTGCCTATGCCTGGGGAGAAAACCGGACGGATAACCAGCCAATGCCTCAGATCCCACCTTTGGAAGCACGCTTCGGATTGACCTATGAACGTGGTGATTGGAGTAGTACCGGTTTGTGGCGGTTGGTGAGCAGCCAGCATCGGATTGCTGTGGGGCAGGGGAATGTTGTCGGCAAAGATTTTCAAGATAGTTCAGGTTTCGGCGTACTTTCGGCCAACGTTGCCTATAAGGTTAACAAAAATGTCAAAGTGAACGCTGGCATCGACAATATTTTGGATAAAGAATACAGCGAACACCTTAACCTTGCCGGTAATAGCACCTTTGGTTATTCAGCGAATACCTCAGTGAATGAACCCGGCCGGACAGTGTGGGCGAAAGTAGATGTAAAATTCTAATGAGAAAATGGCGTCCAATTATTGGGCGCCAATATTTGTTTTCCCTTTTCCTGATCGATGACTATTTCTTATTACCGATATACGGATAAACTTTTACATAATCAACATCGAATGTTGCGGTTGTTTTATTTATCGGGCCATAACCTTGTGCTGGATAACTGCGAGGTACTTCGGAGCTTAAAATAATATATTGGTTGGCGATTGAAATTGGAACTTGATCTAATCCTGACAGATTTTGAGCAATATCATCGATATAAAATGTATAACCACTTGGTGTCCATGCCACAGCAAATTTGTGGAATTGGCCATCAACAAGTTTATTTGTAGACAATCTCTTTGACCACTCCTTATGAGCGCTACCATAACCATTCCAGTGAATAGCATGGTCATATTGATCCTGTTTCGCTTCGGCTAAATGTTCAAATACATCAATTTCGACACCTGATTTTTCTGGGTTTGTTAAATCGTGACCCATTGTCGGTGACTGGATCCAGAACGCCACTTGATTACCCTCTGCACGATTGAATCTGATAGCGGCTTCCCAATAGCCATATGCTTGTAGGAAACTTTTTTGTGTTGAAATCATGCCGCAATAATTCTGTAGCTTGCCAGAAGAACTATCGGAATAGGTTTTTATGGTTAAATGACCATTTCGCACGATAACTGCTGATTGAGTATTAATACAATTTTTTCTGACGCCCAGGCCACGGTGATCCCATTTTTGGGTATTAAGTGTTATGCCATCGAAATTATCTTCGAATGAGGGCGTGGAGCTAAATTCATTGGGGATTTTTGCCGAAGCATACCCGCAGATCAATGAACTTAATAACAACGTGTGGGTTAGCTTAATTTTCATCTATTTTCCTTGTATGTTTGACGTGAATAATAGCCATTTAGGCGTTATGACGCGTTTTCCTAGGATGAGTAACTTAATCGAATATTGGCAACAGGGTTACCGACTTAATTTATTACTCCTATGCTTTTTGTTTTTAGTTATTTTGGACGTAATTAATATTGATTGATGAAAATGAAAATCGGCAATATTGATTGGGGAGAAAGAATTGAAATAGATACAGTGAAGAAAGTTATTATGGTGAGTAAATAGAACCCCGCTCGCCAGAACGGGGTATATACCCGTTATCTTTCAAGTTGCCTCTTTGTTGGCTGCACTCACTCACCCCGGTCACATAGTTCGCTATGCTCCCGGGGATTCGCTCCCTTGCCGTCGCGATGCATCTTGAAATCCATAGGGTATATAGGGTAACTCTGAATTATTTAGATGCATCCAGCGCTTGGGCAAGATCGGCAATAATATCATCGATATGTTCAATGCCGATTGACAAGCGGATCATATCTTGTGATACGCCAGCTTTAATTAACTCTTCATCATTTAATTGGCTATGCGTTGTTGACGCTGGATGACAGGCGAGTGATTTAGCGTCGCCAATGTTAACCAGTCGTACAATCAATTTTAGTGCGTCAATAAATCGTGCGCCGGATTGCTGCCCGCCTTTAATACCGAAGGAGAGGATAGCTGATGGCTTCCCATTCATATAGTGCTGAGCCAGTTCATGTTCTTGGTGGTTTGACAGCCCGGCATATTTCACCCAACTAACTTGAGGATGATCTTGCAGATAATGAGCGACTTTCAGCGCATTTTCAGTATGACGCTCCATTCTTAATGCCAGAGTTTCTAATCCTTGCAGGATAAGGAAAGCATTAAAAGGCGACAGTGCAGCTCCCATATTACGTAGCGGTACGACACGGCAATGTCCGATAAAGGCAGCCTTGCCGAATTGTTCGGTATAAACGACGTTATGGTAGGAGGGGTCCGGGGTCGTCAATATGGCAAACCGTTGCTTATGTTTTTTCCAGGGGAAATTGCCGGAATCTACAATGATGCCGCCAATAGAATTACCATGTCCTCCCATATACTTGGTTAAAGAGTGAATAACAATGTCAGCGCCATGCTCAATGGGGCGGCAAAGCACAGGGGTGGCGACAGTATTGTCAACAATTAAAGGGACGCCATGACGATGAGCCACTTCGGCAAATTTTTTCAGATCAACAATATTACCTGCCGGGTTACCAATAGATTCACAGAATACTGCTTTGGTACGATCATCAATTAGTGACTCCAATGCTGCGATATCGTCGTGTTCAGCAAATCGTGTTTCAATACCGAATCGCGGCAATGTGTGAGCCAGCAGGTTATAAGTGCCGCCATATAATTTAGCAACAGATATAATGTTATCTCCAGCGCTGGCAATGGATTGAATCGCACAGGTGACAGCCGCCATGCCAGATGCAACCGCTAAAGCAGCGACTCCTCCTTCAAGTAGAGCAACCCGTTTTTCCAATACATCATTGGTAGGGTTCATAATGCGAGAATAGATGTTGCCCTCAACCTTTAAATCAAATAGGTCGGCGCCGTGTTGAGTATCGTCAAACGCATAGGATGTCGTTTGATAGATAGGAACGGCAACAGCTTTGGTTGTTGGATCTGGGGAATATCCGCCGTGGATAGCAAGAGTTTCTGGTTTCATTTTCGATCTCTTCTTTTACGGTAAGATGACATATGTCTTTGATGGATGGTGTAAGCAGTTTTTGTTAAAACCATATACCCGTCATCTTTCAAGTTGCCTCTTTGTTGGCTGCACTCACTCACCCCGGTCACATAGTTATCTATGCTCCCGGGGATTCGCTCCCTTGCCGTCGCGATGCATCTTGAAATCCATAGGGTATAGCCTTACTTACTATTGCTCATAAATAATTTAATTGATATCTCTTTTTGATTGATGAACTATTAGAACAGATATCTGTATAGACATGATATTTCCGCTAATTCTTTATTAATTAAAGAAATAATTTGAAAAAGTGACTAATTATTTGCTTTAGCTATGTTAGTATTTTTATTTTTTTAATAATGTGGATGTTATCACAAAATAGTTCAATAATTTCATCCAAGTAACATTAACTATTAATATAGAAAATGGGAACAAAATACTTAAATAAATATTCAATCTTTTAAAAAGATCACAAAAATTTCTGTGAAATAGTTAGTTTTCGTTAGATTGCTTTAATTTATTTCTTCACTGTTGCCTGAACGAAAATAGAAGGTATACTCATCGTTCTGATTTTTTCAAACTTTTTTAAATGATTTTGGTCGTAATTTATTGTTAGTATGATCAATATTGGCACTAACCAATAAATTAATGGGATTCTTATGGCTAAGTTTTCAAACCGGCGGGAGTTAAAACAACTTTTATTTTTCTCTTTCCCTATCATCGTTAGTCAGATAGCACGTACGGCAATGAGTTTTGTCGATATTGTGATGTCTGGTCACTATGCTACGGCTGATTTAGCAGCAGTAACATTAGGCAGTAGTATTTGGTTTCCTATATTTGTATTAGGATATGGGATGATTATCATGCTCGCAGCAGATGTAGCTAAGCAGAAAGCGCAACATGATGACGAAGGGATTAAAGCAAGTCTTAAAAATTACTTGTTTCTAGCGGTGATACTTTCGATACCAATAATTATTTTATTAATATTAGTTAGCTGGCTACTTTCACTCATAGGCATAGATGAGCATATTTTAGAAATTACCCAGGGCTATGTTCTTGCGATGGCATGTGGTGTTCCTAGTGTTATGATATTTAATGTTTTTCGTTCATTTCTACAAGGATTGGAAGATACGAAAACCGCCATGTATTTATCTGCTGGTGCTTTATTATTGAATATACCATTAAATTACATATTTATTTATGGAAAACTGGGTTTACCAGCAATGGGGGGCATTGGCGCGGGTATTACAACTGCGGTTATTAATAACCTAAGTGCTGTATGTCTGATTGCCTATTTTTTGCTAAAGAATAAATATCGTCGCTATAGGCCAGATTTCAGTTTACCAAAATATAATGATTTAATTAGGACGTTTTATATTAGCATGCCAAGTGGATTGGCTCTTTTTGTTGAAATGGTATTTCTGGATGTAATTGCTATTACTGCCGCTCCTTTAGGTGCTCAAGTCATTGCTGCACATAATATTATGCTTAATATTACCTCTATCATCTATACCGTAACTGGGGGGATTGCAGCCGCCGTGACAGTGAGAGTCGGTTCCTATATTGGGAAGAGAGATAGAACATCATTAACAGGTACTATAAGGATCTCAATTGCTTTAATTTTATCTATTTCCGCAGTTATTGGCGTTTTAATCTACTATTTCGCAGGTTCATTTATTTCACTCTATACTAACGATAATGGAGTCATAATAATTGCGCTTAACATAATCTTTCTGTTATGCCTGTTCCAATTCTTTGACTCTTGCCAGGCGGCTTTATCCGGTATTTTACGGGGTTTTCATGATACCCGATCAGTATTTTACGCGCCGTTATTCGGGTATTGGCTAGTGGGTTTGCCATTGGGGTTTGTTTTAGCTTTGACAAACTGGGTAACCGAGAGTATGGGAATTATAGGATTTTGGTATGGGTTGGTTTTGGGGCTTTTTGTGAACGCTATTTTGCTGTTTATCATATTAAAGGTTAGACAGAAAGGAATGATTTCTCGGTTGGTTTCCTGACTTAACCACAGAGTATTCTAGTAAATAATTTAGGGCAATATCATGAAGTATATTATTTTAATGATGGTTTTATTGGCTTCTAATGTGTATGCGGAAAATATAGAAAAATATATTCCCAAAACGGTGTTTACAGGTATGCATTATGAGGATAAAGAAATTACTCTGAAAACACCCAGAACTGTTGAGGAGTTTCGTAACTTAGAGAAACTTGCAGCAAAAGGGAGTGCTGATGCTAATTTTTTGTTGGGGCGTTTATATAGTGATATTTCATTACCAAGTTCGGAAAGGGATTATCAAATAGCTAAATATTATTATGAGAAAGCCTTAGATTTAGATAACAATCACATATTGGCTTTATTTTGGTTAGGTGTGGTTTACGAATCTGGAGATAGCGATAAGCAGGATGCAAAAAAAGCATTAGAATTTTACGAAAGAGCCGGTAGCCAAGGTCTTTTAAAGGCATACAATAATATGTCTGTCATTTATTTACATGGTGATGGTAATGTTCCACAAGATTTAGAAAAGGCGAAAATATATTTCCAGAAAATAGCTGATATGGGGGATAAAGAAGCTAAGTTTTCTTTAGAGCATTGGGATATCATAATGATACAGTTAGGATATAAAGAACCTGAATGATATTCATATCAGTCTGATCGTTATTATATCTACATTTAATTCCCTATCTAAAGATGGGGGATTTTATTAAATTATTTAAATGATTTATCTAACTCTTTCAGTTAGTATAAAATACTATCAATATTGCTATTTGACAGCTTATTCATAAAAATCATTTTATAAGGTTATGATTATTAAATCTGTTATCAATAAAGATTTATATTTAAGTCAGAATTTGAGTTACATTCTTAATATATTTATTTTACTCAGTTTAGTAAGTAATATATTTATATTTTGGATGGTTGTTTTTCCTATTTGATAATATATTTGCCTTTGGAAAAATAGGAAACTATACTTTCTTCTGGTAAGAAAATGGAAAATGGCTTTGAAGTTGAAGATTGAGAATGTTCAAAATGAACCTCGTTCAGCTACAGAGTATTCTGATAAATAATTTAGGACAATCTCATGAAATATATTATTTTAATGATGGTTTTATTGGTTTCTAATGTATATGCGGAAAATATAGAAAAATATATTCCGAAAACGGTGTTTACAGGAATGAATTATGAGGATAAGGAAATTACTCTGAAAACACCCAGAACCGTTAAGGAGTTCCGTAACTTAGAAAAAATCGCAGCGAAAGGGAGTGCTGATGCTAATTTTTTGTTGGGGCGTTTATATAGTGATAGTGCATTAGTAAGACCTGAAAGAGATTATCAAATGGCTAAATATTATTATGAGAAAGCTTTGAGCTTAGATGGAAATCATATGTTGGCTTTATATTGGCTAGGTGGAATTTATAAATATGAAGGTAGAGATAAACAAGATGTGGAAAAAGCAATAGAACTTTATGAAAGAGCAGGTAGTTTGGGTCTTATAAGGGCATATAACAGTATTGCTGTCACTTATTTACATGGTGACGGCAACGTTCCACAAGATTTAGAGAAAGCAAAAATGTATTTCCGTAAGATGGCTGATATAGAGGATGAAGAATCTAGATATATATTAGAACATTGGGACATAATACTGATACAGCAGGGATATAAGGAGCCTGAGTGATGCTCATATTTTAACCTAACAGCTATCATATCTACATAAATTCCCTGTCGAAAGGTAGGGGATTTCTCTGATTTTATTTAAATAACTTAATTGAATTCTTTCATCTTGGAGCTAAAAGAGTATCAATATTGCCATTTGATTATTTATTTTATAAAAAATTACAGTTAATTTTAATTTACTTTAAAAAACTGTGGTTATTTAATTTTTCATCAATGGTAAATGATATTTAGTTAGAGTTTAAGTTATGTCAGTAATGTTTTCGTTTTAGTGAATTTAATAATTTATATATTAGTGATCATTCTCGTAATAAATATATTTATATCTGGAAAAATAATTTTTCCTATTTAAATCATTTAGATGAGATATATATTTTTGATTTTTATTTATCATTGTTAAGTATTTCTTAATTAATGTGAAATAGCTAATTTGGTGTTATATAGTTACCATGTGAACAATAACATTATAATTAATTTAATATTGAAATAATTTCTTATTTATACATCTATATGTATTGATTTTTTTACACACGTTATGGGTGATTCATCTAAGATTATATCCGTTGCTATATTAAGGTTATGGTAAATATTTATTTAATAATTAAATAGTTAGCTTTATTAATTGCCATTCTATACAAATAGATACGATTGTTTTATGATAATGATTATCATTTCATTTTTTATTAAAAGTACGTTAATATGCGCGCCAGTCTTCGGACGGTGCTAAAACTATGTAATAAGCAATACTCTAACATTTAATTAGTTAACATAAGGAATATGCTATGAACAAAGTTAAAGTGTTAATTGCAGTATTAGGTACATGTGGATTAGTAACACAAGCTATGGCTGATCCAGGTTTTGGGCAAACACAACAGTTTGATAGTCAGAAACAAAGTATCCAGGTAGGTGTGACTGATGCACGTGGTGGAGGTCATCCGACTCCGGGTGGAGAACCGGGAATAGGAGTTCAGTCTATTTGGGGGGGGAAAATTACTAGCTTTTCAAATCTTGCAAGTTATGCCGCAGCGGATGCAAATGGAATTCACAAAATTTCTATGCCGGGATCAGGTAGCCATAGTGGGATGGGGGTGTTCAATTTCAGTAAAGTGGCTAATGCTGATGTTTATTTTGGTGAATGGTCACAAAAAGGCACGGTAGATGATACTACTCATACCGCCTATTATTCTGGTAAAGATGTGACAACTAATTTACCTACCGGTGGCGTAGCAACTTATACGGTTAAAGGAATTAACCAATATAGTGGTAGCAATGCCCTGCATGGGACATTTACTGCTGATTTCGGTCAGAAAAGGCTTACTGGTTCAATAGCAAATAGTGCATTGACCGTTGGTATTAATTCTAGGATTAGAACAGATGGTTCATTTGCGGGTAGGGCGACTGCTGGAAATGTTGTAGGGACAAACAGCGGTCACTTCTTTGGCGATAATGCAGCTAGTTTAGCTGGGGTGGCTAAATTTGATGCGGATCACAGTAAAGATACTGCCTTTGGTGGAACTAAAAATCCATAATATGAATTTGTATTAGCTGAATAAGGCAAAGTTCATATGGGCTTTGTCTTATTTTGTTTATTTATCGGCTCGACTATGAAGCAGTGATATTCCGATGTTAAATATACCCATTATCCGTTTTTCCATATTGATCAATTGCTTGTTTATTTATCCCTCTTTGGTTCTGGCAGATGAAGATACCGGTAGAAGATTGTGGCATAACGTACAACGGAATTTACAGGATCAAGAAAAAGCGCTGGTCACGGATGAAACTGTAAATAAAAAAACGGATCATTTATCGATAGTACTTAATGGTCAGACTTTTAGTATTGAGAATAATGTGAATGATATTGGTCAGGCGCTCTATTTAGCCATTAATCATCAACAAGTGAAGGATGTCGAGCGCTTTTTGTTGATATACCAGAAGTTACCTGGACATGATATCCAATTGGTCCGTTTTGCTCGGGCAAATCTGGCGCGCTCTCAGGGTGACTTGGCAGCAGCAGAACAGCATTATCAGGCCATCTTGCAGCAACAGCCTGATTTTACCCGTGCTAAATTAGAGTTAGCTAGAGTCTATTATGAGAATCAAAAAAATAGAGAAGCTAGTTTACTATTTAATGAAATTTCAGCGGCTAGTCGCGATTATGAAAATAAATTACCACCGGCAGTCATTAAGAATATAACTAATTATCAGGAGGCGATTAATTTTCGCAATGCTTGGCGTGGGTCTTTTTCCGTGGGATATATCTTTAACGATAACACGAATATGTCGCCGGATAAGCCTCCTGTTTGCACACTTTATCGTGAAAATGGTGAGTGCGCAGTTGAACGTAATTTGCCTATGGCAAAGAAAGCAAATGGTATAAGTTATGATGCTACGTTGCGTAAGATATATCCGCTGAGTGGTCACCACGGTGTCTTTTTACGCTCGATGACTTATGGAGAAAGTTACCGTTATCATAGTGAGGAGAATGAAAATACCACTTCTGCTTATTTGGGCTATAGCTATAAAGCGCAAAAGGATGATTTCCTAATAGGGCCAGTTGTTGAGTTTAATTATGTTGGTAACCATTCTCGTTATCGTACTACGGGAATAAAATCCGAATGGATGCATATTCTATCTAAAAATCTGGTATTGAATTTGGAAGGAGAATATAAGCAGTTTCGTTATCATAAACTTTATAATCATAATGACGGTAATATGACCTCTGTTTATGCCACCTTATCTTATTATTTAACTGATCAAACCATTACCTTTGCAGGGGGGGATTGGGTTAATAAAACCAGTGTTGAGAGAGTAGATGATTATCAGCAAAAAGGTGTGCGAGCAGGCATTTCCACTCAATTGTATCCGGGAATTAATGCAGTGGTATTTACTGCATTGCGCCAGCGGCAATTTGGTGATTACAGCGTACCTCTAAATGCACGTCGTAAAGATAATGAACAATTCTATGCGGCAATTGTGAGTATGCCTAAATTTGAAGTTTTCGGTTTAACCCCAGTAATTACTTATCGATTTAGAAAAAATAGTAGTAATGTTGATTGGCTCTATTCCTATAATAAGAATGAAGTGTTAGTCAAGTTTGAAAAGTATTTTTGATACTGGTTGAAGTAACAAGTTATTTCAATCCACACTATGGCAGATAATGATTATGTATAAATTAAATAATAAATATAGCAAAATAACATTCATGCTGGTGTTGGCCTACAGTATGATGCCTTATCGTGCTGATGCAGAAACACTAGTAACCCCGGCTCAATCATCTAAACAGTCCGCTGAAAATAAGGCTGACCTCGGTAAAATTAACGTTTCAGCGACCAGTGAAAAAGATGAGGCAGGTTATGATGCGGTTTATGATAAAGATATTACCAATATTTACTTGGGTAAGGATTTGGTAGAACGCTATAAGGGCGCTTCACCGGCGGATGTTTTAAAAAGTGCAGTTGGCGTATTTAGTGGTGATTCGAGAAACAGTGGCGCATTAGATCCTAATATTCGAGGTATTCAGGGGCAGGGGCGGGTTCCTGTTACCATTGACGGTACTGAACAGGCAATTACCACCTGGCGTGGTTATAACGGTGCGAATAATCGTAACTATATTGATCCTAATTTGATCAGCAGCATTGAAATAGAAAAAGGTCCATCATTGACACGTGGAGTAAAAGGTTCGATCGGTGGGGCGGTAATGATCAAAACTCTGGGTATTGATGATGTGGTACCGATAGATGAGCAATTCGGTATTAACTTGAAATTGGAAACCAGCAGCAATGCAGTTAAGGAACGTGTACCTCATCTACAATTGGGACAAGATTATCGAGATGTTCCCGATTTTAATCAAGGATTTAATTATGTTGATCCTGCGTTAGAAATTACGCCAAAAACTTCAAAAGATAATAAATTATTGGGCCTAAAAGATAATGCGATACGTCTGGCGATAGGTACCCGGCAGGAATATTTTGATTTAATGGCAGCTTATAGTTATCGCAGTAAAGGAAACTATTTTGCCGGCAAGGGTGGTGCTCATCGCTATGATGAGCCCATTAATAAAAAGGATATAGAGATCCTTGATGGTGGGACCCGGTCATATGATCCTTATCTGCCTTTTGTGGCACGTATATATCGCCCTGGAAATGAGGTGCCGAATACTTCCAGTGAAATGAAGTCTTGGTTGTTTAAAAATACCTGGTATCTGGCTAATCAACAGACGATTGGGTTTGGTATCCGCGATACTAAAACGATTTACGGGGAGATTATGCCTTCGCGGCTTGGTTGGGTTCGGGCTGAAAATAATGTTGTACCACAGTGGCCGCTGGCGAATGTACATCAGCAGGCATTTAATCTGGATTATAAATGGAAACCTGACGGGAACAAATGGGTTGATTTTGATATGAAATTTTGGATTACCCGTACTATCAGCGATACCAATACTGCCGGGGGATATCCACGTGAACCGCGAGAGCGGGATGAAGCTTGGGATGTGGGGGGGCGGCAGGAAAGAAATCCGAATAAAGATGGTCGTCTGGTAGATACTGCTTCTACTAATACCCATAATAACCGTTGGGGAATTGATCTCTCTAATGCTTTCGAATTGACCTCAAATTTAGATTTAACCTTGTCAGCTAGTCTGCAACAGGAACGTTTAGGTTCTCATGATGATTATGAAGGGAAGAATTTTTCTAGTTTTCGATCACCACCAAGAAAAGGACGCCGTCAGGAGAATAATGTTGCCTTTAATTTTGACTGGCGTCCTACCCCGTGGCTGGCATTAAGTGCCGGCGCTAGGCGAATCAGTTATTGGTCTAAGGATGATTTTTTAAATGAACGTTTGGCGGCTCGTGATATTGGTTATAGTAAGGATAAAAAGTTGGTTGGCCAAGGGTTGCGATATCTGAGAACACTTACCGACCGGGAAGCTGAACTATATAAAAAGTTTGATGAATGTTTTGAGTGTCTGACTGATGATGAATTTAACGAATACACTGATAAAAAATTTACAAGTTCAAAAACACGAGATTCAATTCTTCGCCCTATGGTACCGGTAGACGTGCTTTGGAAATATCATGACGATGGTAAGTTATATAAACAAAATAATCCCTATTTTAATGGGAAACTTGATATGAACGAACGCGTTATTGATCCTGTGACGAATAAAGAAGTGTATAAATATGAATACAGTACCGTTCAGCAGAATAGCCGTTATATTGATGACTCTGGAGAAATATTGAGTACTGGTGATAGTGGTGTTTATAAAGCAAAAAGTGAGCAGGAGCGTTGGTCTAAACAACCTAAACGTAAAGATCATGCTTGGGCGCCGGTATTTTCCGCAACGGCTTATATCTCTGATAATGCACGTATCTATACCCGTTATGCCGAAGCAGTACGTATGCCGAGTATCTTTGAAGATACCGTTGGCTTTTCCTCCGGTTTGACTGATAAACCAGCACGCGCTTTTAAACCTGAACGTAGTAAAACAGTGGAAGTGGGTTATGTGCATGATTTAAGTCAGTTATTGGGTGCGGAGCGTAATGCGGATATTAGATTCGCTTATTACAATACTGTCATTGAGCATGTTTTTGATCGTGACAGTAACTTTGTATTTACTCAACTAGATAAACAGAAATTATCCGGTTTAGAACTACAGGGACGTTATGATAACGGTAGTTTCTTTACCCATTTTGGCCTATCTTATAATCTTAAGAATAAAGTTTGTGATAAAACTGCATCGCTTATGTTAGATCCAAGAAACCAGTTTGGTGTTCCTGAATGTATTGATGGCGGTTTTCCCGGTGGTTTTTTAAGGACAACTATTCCACCTCGTTATTCTCTTAATCTGAATATTGGTGGCCGGTTATTGGATGAAAATTTAGAGATCGGTAGCCGAGTATTATACCATAGCAGTGTGGAGAATAAGGATGAAAAATGGTTAATGAAAAAAATGCCCGGTGTTTATAAAGGGATAAGTAATAATCCGATGCGCTGGAATTCGGTAATGACTGTAGATGCTTATATTAATTATCAGGTTACGCCAGATGTAGTCGTTGAATTATCTGGCACCAACTTAACCGATCGCTATTATCTGGACCCGTTAACGCGTTCCATGATGCCAGCGCCTGGTCGGACGTTTAAGCTTAGTGTCACCAGTCGGTTCTGACTCTTTAAAGGAGATTTGCCGGTTGCGGTTAAGCGCGCTGGCAATCTCCACAGATAATGAACGGAAAGATGGCTTGAAGTTATGATGAAAAATCGTATTTATATTGGCTTGTGTGCTTCCTTACTGTTACATGCGGGTATTGTTGGATTTATGGCGCGGCATTTACTGCGTGATGACAGTGCGAATAATCAATCAGTGAATTCGCCAATAATTAGTATGTCAATAGAAATGGTTGCTTCGGCAGCACCGGCCGGACAGGAACAACCTGTAGAACCGGAACCTATTCCTCCCCCGTTACCGCCAGAGATAGTGGTAGCGGAATCACCACATGAGGCAAAAATAGTACTTAATAAGCCAGCGGATAAGCCACGCAAACAGGAACGTCCGAGGCCACCGCCAGAAAAGCATGTGGATGCTAAACCGAAGGACAAATCTCAGCCACAGAAAAAACCGGTAGAAGAGCCTCAACAAAAACAGGCAGAGCAAACGGAAGGTAACTCTCAGTTAGCGGGGAGAGATGCTGTGGATTCACAAGCAGGCGCCCGTCAGGCGACGACCAGTCAACCGATGACGGGCGTGGGAGCTGATGAGTTACAAAGCTATCAGGCTGCCTTGCGTCGTGAAATTGAAAAACATAAACGCTATCCGCGTCGGGCTAAGAAAATGAAGCAACAGGGGATAGTTCAGGTCAGGTTTAGCTTGCTGGATAGTGGCGATTTGACGAATCACCAATTAGTACAGAGTTCAGGCGCTGATGAATTGGATCGGGCTGCTCTTGCGGCGATTCAACAAGCTCGATCGGTAGGATTGAAACCGGCTGGTTTGCCAAAAGAGCTTACCTTAGCAATAGAATTTAATTTGAAATAAATATATACCCTATAGATTTCAAGATGCATCGCGACGGCAAGGGAGCGAATCCCCGGGAGCATAGAGAACTATGTGACCGGGGTGAGTGAGCGCAGCCAACAAAGAGGCAACTTGAAAGATAACGGGTATAGGTTTGGGCAGCGAAGAGACTGTCGCTGCCTTGATAATAGTGGCGTCATGTGGGGATAGTGTGAGTTAGATAGCTTTGGCGTTCGGCCGTTCAATTCGCATATGTAATAACGGAAACGGATTACCTTGACCGTCAATTTCTGAGCGGTTGAAAACGCTAAATCCTTGGTGCTGATAGAAACCTACTCCTTGAACATTTTGTTCATTAACATCAAGTTCATTGATACCTAATTCGCTAATAGCAAAATTCAGCAATGTTTTGCCGATGCCTTTGCCACGGGAATCTGGAGTGATAAACAACATTTCAACTCGATGCTGATCAACGCTAATAAAACCCTCAATTTCGTGTTTATCATTTATCGCTTTATAAACCGTCAGCATCGGTAAATAGATATGCAGAATCAATGGGCGTAGTTGATTAATATATTCGTCAGATAAAAAGTCATGTGTTGCTCGTACCGAGGCTTCCCAGATTTCGATCAGTTTATTGAAATCGGCCTTCATTGCTTGCTGAATTTTCATATTCATTCTTCTTAATCTTTTATTTTTCTGAACTGAGATGAATTGATGCTATCACGTTTGTAGTGATGGATCGCTTCAGATATTACTTAAAGCTATCCATTATTCCTATCAGAATCTTATTCTGTCTGTTTTGTGATCTATTTCATGAAGCAGAGGAGAGAATTGAATCAATTTGGTCTAATATTACTTTTTATAGATAGTTGAATTTTAACCAAATTGATTAATTGAACAATCAAGCAACACTAAACTTTAAAACCTAAAAAAACAGTGCGGGATTCTCTCTGTTGCTAACTATAATGAGGTATTGGTTAATCAAAAAGGGGACTGCGTCATATCTCATTAACGTAGTTTCTATTCGGATTGATCATTTTAGTTGAACGGCTAGTTCAATGATAAATATAAAATAACTTCTTGAGGATCATATTAATGAAAAGGGCATTTATATTTACACCAGGCGTGTTAGCACTTTCGATAAGTGCAATTTCTAATGCACACACTTATGACCAGCTATATGTTTTTGGTGATAGTTTGAGTGACAGCGGAAATGGAGGTCGATATACGATCAATGGTACAACCAGTAAGTTGTATAATGATCTTATTGCTCAACACTTAGGGACTAAATTGACCAATTCTAATAGTGGGGGGAATAATTACGCAGTAGGTGGAGCGACTGCTGTTTCTGATTTAAATAAAGATCACAACACTCAAAATCAGGTAGATAATTATCTGGCAAGCCACGGTGGTCGTGCTGATCCTAATGGCATGTATGTTCACTGGATTGGTGGTAATGATATTCAGGCGGCATTGGGAGATTTGGGTAAAGCGCAAGGAATAATTGATAAGAGTGCAAAAGCCGCTGCATTCCAGGTACATACGCTTCTCAATACGGGGGCTGGGTTGGTGATCGTACCTACGGTTCCTGATGTTGGTGTCACTCCGAAGCTTATGGAGACCATTATCTCTAGAGGGCTAGAATCTAAAGTTACCTCAGGCAAACTTAAGGAGGCGATGGATAAAGTTCATGCGGCAGTCAACAAGTATCCAACAATCGATGAAGGCACCCGTCTTCAAGTTATCCAAGGTGTTTTCAAAAATATCGGACTTGAAGCTTCAGGGGGGGATGCTAAAAAAGCGGAGGAGATAACTCAACAATTGTTTGGTACTTATGAAAAAGTAAGCCGTAGTGCGTCAGAGCTGGTTGATAGCTACAACCAATTAGAAGATATCGAACTTAGCCAGAAGGGCGGCAATATTGTTCGAGTTGATGTTAATGCACTTTTACATGAGGTCATTGATAATCCTTTACGTTATGGTTTTTCCAATACAGTAGGTTATGCTTGTGCTCGGACTGTTAATGCCAGTGCTTGTTATTCCGATGTTCCCGGTTTTGATGCCAATCAACTCTTTTTATTTGCTGACGATTTTCATCCAACTCCAAACGCACAGCGTATGATTGGTGAGTACACTATTTCAATCCTTAATGCTCCACATCAGGCTATGTCACTGACGAATACCAACAATGTGCCGGTGAAGGGGGCGCTTGCTTCTCTTGACGGCCGTTTGCAGCAGCTACGTAGCGTGGGTAATGACCAAGGTAAAATAGGCGTATTCGGTGGTTATAGTGGTAATCACAACAGCACACTGACTCTGGGTAGTGACTATCAGCTCACGGATAATATTCTGTTGGGGGGAATGATCTCTCGTTATCAGGATAAACGCTCAGTTAATCATTTTCACGCTGATGGTCGTGGTTATGTCTTCACCACTTATGGCTTATGGCGTTACTACGATAAAGGTTGGATTAGCGGCGATCTTCACTATTTGGACATGAAATATGAAGACATTACGCGTGGTATTGTGCTCAATGAGTGGCTGCGCAAGGAGCATGCTTCGACTACCGGTCATCAGTGGGGCGGACGCATTACTGCGGGTTGGGATATTCCGCTGATATCTACAGTCATGACCAGCCCGATTATCGAATACGCTTGGGATAAGAGTTATGTTAAAGGTTATCGTGAATCAGGTAAGAGCAGCACGGCTATGCATTTCGGCGATCAACGTTACGACTCTCAGGTCGGAACATTAGGCTGGCGTCTGGACACCAATTTTAGTCGTTTTAATCCCTATGCTGAAGTTCGGTTTAACCACCAGTTCGGTGATAGTCGTTATCAGATTAGTAGTGCCATTAACTCAACTGAGACATCTTTCGTTAGTGAAAGTCAAAAGCAGGACACCAACTGGCGTGAATACGTTATCGGCATGAATGCTGCTATTACAAAAGATTGGGGCGCTTTTGTGTCAATATCACGTAATGATGGTGATGTTCAGAATCACACTTATGCTTTCAGCTTAGGTGTTAATGCCAGTTTCTAATTTCTGGTTAAAAGATACAAGTTGATAAAACAATAGCTTCCTGCTTATCGCAATAGTGTGGTTGTTGTCGCAGTAATGCCCGATCACCTTGTCGGGCATTTTTCATGACTAATTGATATGACTACTTTATAGCTTAGGTTGTTTGTAAATATCAGGTCGGACAATTTGCCAAACAAAGTTTTCTTCGTTTACCGGGGAATAACCCATTTTTTCATACAGCCACGGCGCCATAGAAGTGACTAGCATAATATGACGAAGCTGTGCTATTTGGGGATGTTCCAGGCAACATGTCATTAGCCAACGTCCTAATCCTAATCCTCGATAGTCGTCTAAAATAAAAACATCACTAAGATAACCAAAGGTTGTGAAGTCAGTCACGATACGAGCAAATCCTATCTGCTGAGTATCTTTATATAGACCAAAGTTCAAGCTATTTTCGATCGACAACTTAACTGTCTCCTTGTCGATCCCTTCTGCCCAAATGGAGTTCGTTAGAAACTGTTGTATGATCGTAATATCTAATTTATTTTTATCTGTAGTGACAACATATCCATCCTTTTCCCAACGATGCAATTTTTCCATTCTGGCTTCCTCTGAAATAAAATGATAATAATTGATTATGATATCTCTGCACTTGAATGCGTTGTTGAGACTTTTATCATAGAAAGAATATAGCGATTTGAATGAATAACACCATAGGGCCGTATGTCGTCTCTTCAAGTTTTCGACTATATAGACTGGCCCTACTGCACAGAGCAGACATCCTTTTCTTCAGATTTGTTTGACATTAGATAGATTTAATTTTGTCTTCCGGTATATACCATCGGAGAGAATTCTTAATGGGAGACGGAGTTACCATAACTAATCCTTTGTTAGCCAGTTTCAATAACAGATAACGTGCTTTGTAGATGGTGAAATCGCATTGTTCCGCTACATCACGCGTACTAGGCCATGATTCTGGTGGGGGAGCCGCTTGCATTTTACGAATAGTACATAATTCGGATATGACATTGAGTATTTGATCCGTCTGGGAAGGTTGAGTCGAATCTTTCCGGTTTTCCATATTAACTCCAGGCTTTATTGAACCCAGTTGGATATCTTGAGCAATTAGGATAATCCAACGGTTAATTTCAACACATGAGGGCAATCTGAATGTCCTATTCAGTCATAAAGAATTGCCGGGTATATCCTGTTTTGTCAAGGTTGGTTTTTATACGATGCAGAACGATTATATCGAAAAATTGAAATTTTAGATCTTTTAATTTGAAAAACAAATTGCATAAAGTATTTTATTCTTATATAGATATAATTTGCGACACTATAGATCGCAAATGATCGTATTGAAATGTTATCTAAGTATTTTGTTGTGAAATTATTTGGATTTGTATTTTTTGTTTTTATTAATTGAATTATTCTGTAATACTTTAAAGGTCGATAGGGTCATTTTTCATATATAAATATTTTTTATGGTTTATTCCTTACATCAAATTTTTTCTAATCTTGATAAGATTAAAATAGGATCACCAATAAAATTATTTATTTAAAATATGTTGTTTTTTTATGCTGATATTAATCGTTATTAGATAATCGTAATAATTCGAAATGAAACTGAATAAAATTATAATAGCGGCCATGTTAATATTGAGTGTTGTGACTGTTGCAAATAAAGCTGATCGAAGCTATATCACAGTGACCTTTAATGGCGCTATTATTGCTATACCTTATTCTACCGATCAGGATCTTCTTGGTAAAACTATCAATCAGGGGAAATTTTCCAACGTAGTATTGAAAAAAGCGAGAGCTTCAATCCATAAAAGTCTTGAGAACCATTTGGTAAATTGCAGATTACAACCAGTAGTTCACCAGTTATTATCCAAGGCAACATTGAAAATATTGCTGGCTTTACCTTGGGTGACTAATAAGACTGATAAATCTTTGAAGTTGTGCCAGCGAAAGAAGCTTCATATATTCAGATTAATGATAAATTTTACTTTTTAATAACTATTTCTTGATTGTGAGACAAGTGAGGTCTGATTATTTTCAATAAAATTTTGGTGTTTAAGTTATCCCCACTATATAATTTTTCATTCATTATATCTCTCAATATTGAATTACTTTCATATCAATCTTATCTCTTTTCTATATTAATATAAAATTAGTAAATAATAGAAATAAATAAAAAATATTTTTAATATTAATCTTTTTGTATAATGATATAGTTTAAATGAGTAATTTATGATGGTTTATCCAATCTATAATTAATGTTATAAGGTTGTAATTGAGTCATTTATTCATAAAAGTAATTGATTTATTGGATATTAATTGTGTTTTTCTTGCACAGTAATATTGATATTTTTAATAAATTAATTCTATTATATAAATAAGTAAGATGTTTGTTAGATAAATATCAGTAAATATTAATTGAGAAATATTCTTGCAATACATCATCTGTAAATAAAATTAAACATTAATAACGTGACTTTATTGTTGATTTATGTTAACAATTATAAATATAAAGCATCTATTTTAATGTTAATTTTTCCTTGTTAATTATTATCGAAGAATGAATATATACCCAATGGATTTCAAGATGCACCGCGACGGCAAGGGAATGAATCCCCGGGAGCATAGGTAACTATGTGACCGGGGTGAGCGAGTGCAGCCAACAAAGAGGCAACTTGAAAGATAACGGGTATAGGTTTTTAACCGTTTAATAACGTTGTAAATACCTGCTTTCCTTTAGCATTGATTGTTATCTGCTCTGTTAAAATAGTGATTTTAGTTTTGTATTTTCTAACGAAAAAAGCATGAAAAATAACAAAAACGTGAACAAACATGGCAAAACATCGTTTTTCGGACAACATTTTTTTGAGCTGTATATGGATCATGTGGAGCATTGCTCTGGGATTCTATCTGGCGGGTAATCTTTTTGGCTGTGCAGTGACAGCGATTCTCTCTTTTTTGGCTCTAATATTTTGCTTTATTCACATGAGGTCGAGATTAAAAACTATGTTTGGAAAAAAAGCAGAGGCAGCGGCTGTTGAGCCGGTATCTCAATTTGTTGATGATAAAAAGAACGCCGGTGCAGAAGCTCGTCGTTGTACTATTGTTGCCAAAAGTTCGGTATTTAAGGGTGATATTGATGTAGAAGGTGATATACAAATCTGGGGCAAAGTGATTGGCAATATCCGGGTGAAAGAGGGCGCGATCCGCATTATGCATGCTGGACGGGTTGAAGGTGAACTTAGCGCGCCAGAAATCATTATTGATGGTGACGTTGTGGGGACTTGCTGTGCAGCAACGTTGGATATTCTTGAACATGGTGAGCTGCGCGGAATCAGTCGTTGCGGCAGTATGTCTATCAAGCGTGGAGGCCTGTTTTTTGGGCAATCGGAACAGGTTGAAAACAAGACAGCATCTGAACGTGTTGTGCCAATAAAAGATACCAATAATGATAAATCTAAAGATAAGGCCACGGTAAAAACCAGTGCTTGATAAACCAGGCCCGTGTGACATCTGATTCAGATCCTTCCGGCACGGGCCACTTCCCTGTTAGTTTTTAACGAGTTGTTCTATTTTCTCTTTAGTTTTGTTTATTGTAGTAATCTTATACCCTATGGATTTCAAGATGCATCGCGACGGCGAGGGAGTGAATCCCCGGGAGCATAGCAAACTATGTGACCGGGGTGAGCGAGTGCAGCCAACAAAGAGGCAACTTGAAAGATAACGGGTATATCTATTTAATTGTTTTAATGACTCTGATTAAAGTATGTGGTATGCCGTATAGGTAGGTGTTCTGTTTGTTAACTAATATTGGGAGGAGGAGAATATGGCTGTAGTGTTGGAAACAGACAGATTAATCATGCGGGCATGGAGAGAGGAAGACAGATTACCATTTTGCTATTTGAATAGTAACGTAGAAGTCATGGAATATTTTCCTACCACCTTGACGGCGGAACAGAGTAATACCATGGTGGATAGAATTATCCAGAGATTTGAGCAACAGGGAGGTTGGGGATTATGGGCTGTGGAGCTGAAAGAAACCGGGGATTTTATTGGTTTTGTCGGTTTGAATATTCCTATAGCGGAATTACCGTTTTCACCTTGTGTTGAAATTGCATGGCGTCTTAATAAGCCATTTTGGGGTAGAGATTATGCCAATGAAGCAGCACGTAAGGCATTGAATTTTGCTTTCACCCAATTGAAACTTGAGGAAATAGTTGCATTTACGACAATTTCCAATTTGCGATCTCAAAAAGTTATGGAGCGGCTTGGCATGGTAAAAGATGAAAATACTTTTTTGCATCCTTCATTACCGGATGGGCACCCGCTTCATGAACATGTGCTTTACCGGATTCGTCAATAATAGCGTTATTCTCTTTTCTGGTTTTCGTTACTTTGATGTTTTATACTATTGCTGCATAGATATGTATCTTGGAAATTCAAATGAAATATGAGTTAGCTGTTATGGCGGCCTTGACTAAATTAGATCATCCTAATACCCGTTCAATTGTAGAAGCGACAGGGATATCTGAACGTAAGGTGCAACAGGTTTTGCAAATATTGCAACAAGACTTAGAGGTAAAGATTAACCGTATTAGAAATGGGAAGGTTAGTTATTTTGAAGTTATTTCTTGGGGGATATTTGAAAGCGGCCAGGTGATTAACTGTAAATTGAGCGATTTGGATCTGGCTAAGTTTAAATATTCCCGTCAGCAAGAGAAAAATATTAGAAACCAAAAGAATAGAAGAGCAATAATGACAACTTATAATGAAAAAAAACATTATTTTGACCGTGTAAAATTAAAAAACTATAGAGATAGCATGCGCCTTGAAGGGATGAATATTGTTATGAATAGTTTGCCTGAAACACCGAAAGAGCAAAAAAATCTTAAAGATAAACTCATTAGGAAATATAGTTTACAATGAGGTGGTTATGATAGATAAATATGGAGCAGGGCAAGATCCCTACACATATCCGGGTATAGACACATTGATTAATAAATTAGGTATTCGTGATCCCATTGTGCTTGAACAGGCAGAAAGGGAACTCACTGAACTTGCTATATTGAATATTTCATTCCAGGAACCTCCTTACGATTTGGTCTTTTGGTGTCAACTTCATAAACAGATATTTTCTGACTTATATGATTGGGCTGGTCAGCTAAGGATAATTGATATATCTAAAGGGGATACCCGCTTCTGTCATGCTAAATGTATTGAGATGGAAGGGAATAGGATATTTGATATATTAGAGAATGAAGATTATCTTGTAGGATTAAACTATCATGAGCTTGTTAGGAAACTTGCTGAATATTATGCAGAATTAAATGTGATTCATCCTTTTAGAGAAGGAAATGGGCGAACACAGCGACTATTGTTTGAATATATTGTTATAAACTGTGGATATAAAATCTCTTTTGAATCTATAGATGCTAAACAGTGGATTGAGGCTAATATTTCTGCTTATCAATGTAACTATCAGCCATTAATAAGGATTTTTGAAAATTGTGTCTCTTAAATTATATAATTTTGAGATGATATAATGAATTATTTACTAGTATTTTTTATCTAAGATTTTTGGTGACTTCAACTATTACTTACAGACAGAAAAATAGTTTTAATTATGGGGTTATATTAATAATAAGACGATTAGGTATTTAATATATTTTCCTGCTGAGATAACCTTCCGTGGAGTATTTATTTTTCTATGATTAATAGAGTTTCATTCTATGAGCTTGCCGATTAAGCATTCCACTTAATTTGGATTGAATGTATTTAAAGTGATTGACGGTTTAAAAAATATAAAATAAATAAAACCGTACAATGAAAGCGACAAGAACAAAACTATCCTTGTCACTTTATTTATTAAATATATTATTATCAATTGATTTAAAGACAAATTGTCCCAAGGAAAAGGCTAATAATAATTACTGGCGCACATGTCTTAGCGCATTTACCCAGAGATCTCTCAGAGTAATAACATAAATTTGCCGACGCGAAGTTAGGCGAGAAAGCGGTAATGCTCAATACTAAAAAACAAATTGATAGCTTTTTCATGGTTGGTACCTCATCAGGGGATTATGTAGAGTAAAATAATTTATCCTAGCTACTAATTATTGTTCAATAATAGGTAATAAGTTCTCTTTTCGTATAATTTTTTGTTGTATTGTTGAAAATTTGTTGAAGTAACGCTGATGGATTTGTGATAAAGAGTAGAGAAATAATTTTTATCAATTAATAATAATGAATAATTCAGTGTTGATTGTTTTTATATTTTATCTTTTAATATATTTCCTTATATTATTTTTGAAAATGATAATATACTCTTTTTAGATTTATTTTATTAAAAATATAATAAAAATTTTTCATTTACACTATTGCATTCAATATTAACTATAATATAACTTGCAATAAATTACAGAATCTTGTGAGTGATATTATATTTACAGGATTATATAATAGGTATATTAGAATATTCAATTATGTTCAGGTGACGGCAGATTTAGCATAGAACATCACTCAGAGGAAATAACAGGAAATGGAGAGGAAGTTATCCGATATTGTTTATAAATAGCTTGGTATATTTTTGGTCTTAAAAATTATTTATTAATGTTAACTTACCCAGTAATTATTAATCACTATTAGTGATAAAAATAATTCATCATGCTTTATTTAAGATCTACTATAGTTAAAGTGCATTATAAATGTGTAATTTATGTAATTAAATTTCTATTGTATTAAATTCTTTTGTGAAGCTCGCAGTTAATTTTGTCGAAATAAGATATCTGCTAATTTATGTTTTACAATAAGTAAAAACTAAGTTCATTATGAATGAACTCAATAATTTCCCCATAAAATATATGGGCGCAAAACATCTAATGAGCTATTTTTATATCCTATGGATTTCAAGATGCATCGCGACGGCAAGGGAGTGAATCCCGGGGAGCATAGCAAACTATGTGACCGGGGTGAGCGAGTGCAGCCAACAAAGAGGCAATTTGAAAAATAACGGGTATATAACTGCTAGTTCTCAACCACATTCAGTATGTTCATAATGCCCTGACTCACAAAATTTTCATCAGAATTTGTTTCACCACCAAGAAGCATAATAACCTCTCTATAAAGAAAATCTATTTCCTCAATTCCTGTTTCTATATGATTAGGGTTCATTGCCAGTGAGAAATGCTCAGCAAAACTTTCATCAATATCTTTGAGCTGGCTAATCATTTTGAGAAAACCTTGTAGTCCCCAATGACGATGAAGTCGGATATAAGAATCTGCAATATTGAGCAAAAACTTAGAACATGCAAATTCGAAAAATCCGATGTCATCTTTCACTTGATGTACCTTCCGGTATAGGTTTTCAATTAGCAATGCACTTTTCCTCCTATTTTCTATAGAAAATGTTTCTACAATAGGCGACTCGACTATAGGTGTGGCTGCCATATCTGTAATCCATGTTGCACCTCCAGTACAACAGAGTATTGCAGCTAAAGCCGGTGTTTTTGTTGATGCCGAAGCGATATGCGAAGCCGCATCACGTCCTTCAATGCGTTTTGTTCAGCCCAGAACTGAAGCTCAACAAGCAATGCGTGCTCCACTGGTTTTGCGAAGATTGATAATTGATGACATGACCGGCCTATCGGCCTGATGAGAAACCTAACGGTTAAGATGGCTTATGAAAGCCGAGTGGTTTTTTAGGAACATTAGGCGCGGAACTCATCGAGGCGCGGGCATCCTTGCCTATAGTGACGCCGGATAGATTTAAGCAAGCCAAAAATTGTGGTTAAGGAATTAGCTGAACTGACCGCCGCGCATACGCACCACAACACAGGTATGCCGGAGAACGCCAGCGCGATAAGGAACATGGCCTATAAATCGGATGGGCTGAAACAGAAATACTTGCCAGTGATTGGCTAGATTAATTGATCTCTCTTCGGTAGAGGTTATTTTTACCCTTTCTAGGTGGTAAACAAAAGCGTTGACCAAGTAAGCATAAATGTTTACTGTGTTGGTATGTTCAACAGAATGGAGGAGTGGTGAAGCAAAGCGAGTTTAGACGGTGGCTGGAAGCTCAAGGAGTCGAAGTTTCAAACGGGACAAACCATCTGAAACTGAGATATCGGGGGAAACGAAGCATTATGCCGAGACACCCTAGCCAAGAGATCAAAGAGCCACTGAGGAAAGCAATCATTAAGCAATTAGGATTGTGATAAAAACCAGCCTCGCAAGGGGCTGGTTCTCGCACAACAGGTTCACCATTAAAAATATGCGATATTTAGTCACACTAGAGCCAGTAGAAGAGGGCGGTTATTTCGTCTCGTTCCCGGATATCCCCGAAGCTTTAACCCAAGGGGATACACGGGAAGAGGCGCTAGAGATGGCACTTGATGCGCTAATAACCGCCTTTGAATTTTACTTCGAAGATAGTGAAAAAATTCCGCTTCCTAGCCCTGTAGGGCAGGATGATGATTATGTCGATGTGCCTTTAAGCGTGGCCTCTAAGGTGCTTATGCTCAATGCGTTTCTTGATTCCAAGTTAACGCAAATTGAGTTAGCTAGCCGTATGGGGGTGAAAAAGCAGGAAGTGACCCGTATCTTTGATTTACGGCACTCAACCAAAATTGATACGGTGGGTAAGGTCGCATTGGCTATCGGACATCAGTTAACGTTGTCCATTGAATGAAAATCACCATTAATTAACAGGCTGCGTTAATACGTGGCCTTCTTTCATATCCTCATAAAACGCAACCAGATGCACACAGCACGGTTATTAATCAAACTAATACGTACCCAGGTTAATAATGCGATATCAATTAGCGCTACGGGTTTGTGTTCTGATGGTCTGAAACACAATTATCTCGCCCGCAACATGCGGGCTTTTTTACACCTTCATAGAGCTATGAATACAATTCTGATATTAAAGAATGGGCAATGAGTGTAATAAAAAACTGATAATTCAGAGTGTTATATTAGTTTAGTGGTTTAAAAGTTGTCGTTACTTTTTCGGATATAGAAATAAATTATGTGATATCAGAATTGTTTGGTAAATCATTTCGAATGGTTCGTTTGATAGGCTGCTCATTTTCATCAAAATACCGACTGGGCCATATCTCAGCAGGGGTTACACCAATTTCCTGAGCGATCAACAATTCCCCTTTAGGCTAGGGCCGCGTTAAAGCATTTGCTAATGTTGAAGAATTTAAACCGTGCTCTCTGGACAATGATGCCAGCGTCTTATTCTTCTTGCGTATCGCGGCGATAATATCGGCGGTGTGCCAATCTTTTTTCATATTCCTGCTTACCTCTTTGGTGGTGGCGGTTCAAACAGGGTTCGCAGTACCGGAGAGTAACCATTCCGGCGAGGCATAGCCTCCCCTGCCTGAACCGCCATAGAAGCGATAGCAGGCACACTGGTAAGGAAATAATCTCTTACCAGTGGGTTACTCATTCAAGGCTGCGACCCCCTGACCATTGGATTTTGCCGATGGCGACACTACTCTAACCGATTGTATTATCTGACTCAAGAATCAAATAAATACCTTAGTGACGGTTTGTCTCACTTCGCTTATGACGAAATAAACGAACTTATGATGAAAACGGCACTACACCGCACCCGCCTGCACACTTTGGATCAAAAGAAGACAATGGAGAAAATTACAATGCAATGATATTAAAGGAAAAATTATATTTTACGTGAAAAATAAGATCATGAAAGAGAGCCGTGCTTTATCATAGAAATCAGATAGGGCGCGGCTTTAGAGGATATACAGAACTGAAATTATTTTCTCCTTTTGCATTATGACAAGGAGAAAGTGAAAGCATTAAAGTGTGTTTAATTCATTAATAAGCGCAGGGTTACGTTCAAGCATCTTAAGTAATTTCAGTGATGAATCAGCAGGAATACAGTGGTGCAGGTAGTGTCCATTGATGCCCATAAAAATAAAATGAGTGGACGTAAAGTGGACATAGACAAAGAAAAAGGGGCTACGCTCTCACGTAACCCCTTGATTTATTTGGTGGAGCTGGCGGGAGTTGAACCCGCGTTAATTGTTTTACATCTTATTGTTATAAATAACATTTTTATGAAATATCTTTGCCGCGTATTCTTTGCAGCTCCTTTCATGTCCTACTACTGGCCTGTTTAGGTTTGTATGTGCTGTTATCATATTCCTTCAGATATGAGCCGTAATGTCTGAAAAGCATCTCTGGACCTTTATGCCCCATTTGAGCGGCAAGCCAGAAAAGATTAACCCCTTGGCTGATGTGCTTTGTTGCAAATGTGTGCCTTGTTTGATAAGGGTTGCGATACCGAATTCCCGCCTTTTTTAGTGTGGGTACCCAGGCTTTTTTACGAATGGCATCTGCACCTGCCCAAGCTTCACCTTTTTTGGGGTCCTCAAAGACCACTCCACCTTTCATAAAAGTGAATGTCTTCTGATTTAATAGGGCTGATATAGCGTTAGTGTCCAGTTCAACTTTTCTGGTACCGGCTTTTGTCTTCGTTCCTTTTATTATTCCTACTACTCGTGCCGATTGGACATGTACGGTTTTGCCAATGAAGTCGATATCTTGCCATCGAAGCGCGCATAACTCGGAGCTTCTAAGCCCTGTATGTATCGCAAAAAGGAATAAATTTTCCCATTGTTTTTGTTTATTGCTTGCTGCTGACAGTAATGCAGTAACCTCGTTAGGAGATAGAGGGTCAACAATATATTCGTTATCGTTTTCTATTCGTTCAGTTTGATACCGTGATGCTGTTACTAAATTCACAGGATTCATACTAATCAGGCAATCAGTAACTGCTTCATCTATGGCGCTGCGTAAAAATGACAGATTATTCCTGATTGTTTTCAGAGCAGTTGATCGTTTTTGAATCCAAGTTTTTAATATTGCTGGTGTTAGGTTTTTTACTTGCCTTTCGAATGATTTTTTACGGTCAGTAAGTCGCTTAGACTCATCAGCAAGAGTCTTGGCTTGGCCTTCGATATTGCGAACATGGATCATGATAGCATCAAGTTTATCACCGATAGTACATTCGATACTTTCAAGTGTATCGGCGATATCTTCTGGCGAGAATTCGCCAGTTTCTACCAACTGTTGTAATTTTTCATAATCTGCTGCTAATGCAATTGCGGTTGTAGTCATTAGTTTGCTTTCTCTAATTGAGTTAAACATTCTTTCTCTATTTCATTCAAGCGACGCAGACGACCGGATAAGTACTTTTCGTAATCCTTGTCTCCTTTGGCCTTGGCGTTGCCTAAATGAATGCCTAATTCACGGATAAGGGTAGATGCTATGCCGCGAATTTCATTTTTGCTGACAGCGGTACGCATAGTTTCTGTATTACGGGTGAACTTATCGTCTAGTTCCTTGCGTAATCTGACTAGATCCTCGGCCTTATCACTGGCGGCCTTGATTTCAAATTCAATGTTGTTGTCGGCCAGATATTCAGGGTTATCATGCATACCCATAAATACATCAGCAGAAAATCCAAGCATCGATAACGCTTTCTTTATGGCATCGGTGAGTGATTTCTTGATGGCTTCTCCATCTGTTTTAATTCCATATTTGGTTCTGTACATGTATGGTGTTGCACCATAACTTTCAATTTCAGCGCAAATGTCACATTCGACCAGATACCAAAAGAGAATTTTGATAGAGTGATTTTGTTCACATATTAATGTGCCGTCAGAATCACGTAAGAATCGGCTCCCAATTTGTTTATTTTTATCGTCATAGATAGGTTCTGACATGGGGGCGCCATTGATCAGTTTTTCTTCTGTGACATTACAGCCCCATCCATAACCGAATGGTCCGAATAGTTCTGTTGCCCGCATAAACATATAGTTACTGTTTATGCTTGTACCGTTGAACCCCATTCCCTCTAATGGTTTTGTAAAGTGGGGATCGGTGCGTTGGACTGCTTTCCAGATACGGAGATTCGTTTGCTGCTCATCGCCTTGTGCCTTGATAGTTTCTTCCAGCAAATTGGCACGATGTTGGAAGTTATCATCATTGGTGTTCAGGGTAGCAGCAGGAGGCAATGAGGTGACTTCATCATCCGCCGTAGTGTCTTGTGCAGTCTTTTCTACCGCTTTGTCCTCTTTGGTTTGCTTGGTTTTTCTGGTCTTAAGAGACGTGATTTCGCTTTTTTTCTCTTTAACCTGTAGTGCCGCCTGTGGGGGTTCAACCTCATCTGGAGCGACATCTGTTATTGAGGCTTCTGATGTTGACATCGGATAATCGGAAACTTTGGGTTGCTCTTCTGGTAATTCAATGGATATGTCGGTATTACCTAAAGCACAGTTTAAAAATTCCTTCATAGCGATGACATCGGCCAGAAATTCAGGACGGCGTTTACCTTCACGCACGATGCTGAAAAGCGTTTCTCTTGGAATGGACAGAGCGTCGGTTCTGATGCGAAATGCGGTGGACCATTGCCTCCATGTTTCATTGTTGTCTGCTATCAGTTGCTTAGCTTCTTTTATACTATGTGACATAATCGCCCAGCAATGAAAGTCACCGTCTAGTAATGCCAGTGCAATTTCCAGATCTAACGTGGCGTAAGTGTGGTTAAAATCACGTGTAGTAATAGATGAGTTTTTCGTTGGTTCGAGTGTTCTAGCCTGCCATGTGGTGCCGTTGAACTCGTATTCAGTAGCAAATTTTTCGTCAAATTTACCAATTGGTGGGCGAGGGGAGCCTTGTATATCTTTACAAATAATCGGTTTTGATGTGTTGAAGTTGCTCATATCGTCCGCGTACTCTTCCCCAAGGTAAACAATGGCCATAGCTTTAGCCATTTTTTCGGAATTGGTTTTGAGTGCGATTGCAAGTGGTACGGCCCCATTTTTTTGAGCTTTTTTTGTCGGCTCAAAGACACAGATATATGTGAACATTGGTCTTACCTCTTTAATGAATTGCTTTTTTTTGCCAGTCTTATTGCTGCCTTAATCCCGGTTTTTGGCATTTTGACTTTTGGATATAATCCCTTGACAGCATTTGAATAAACCATTCCCGTCGTTGGGTAATATTCAACCCGCCTTTTGCCACCGATAATAGATATATGCATAGTTTCGTTTGTTGTATCGCTATTAACGCAGGATGCTTACGATGTTCTTGCAACGTTACCAGAAGAGGCGTTTAGTTCAGATTTTTTGCGTCGTGTCTACGTTGAAATCAAAAAACAAGCGTTCAGTAGCTCCCTGATTGATCCAATATTCATCGCTGAGGCTATGAGTGGAGATGGTAATACATTAGCTAATGTCCTGGAGTTGAGTAAGAGCCCTGTTTGGAATGCAAACCTGAAAGGCTATGCCAATAAAGTTAGTGAATATTGGTATGTTCGGCGGGTTACAGCAGTGATCAACGCCGGTCAACAGGCGTTACTGGAAACTAAAAATCATACTCAAGCACAACATGTCATAGCGGGCTTTATGTCCACTATGGGGGAGTTAATGCGAGATACTGGCAACCTAGTTCCCGTGCACATCAAGACATTGGTTGAAGGGTACATTGACACACTGGAGAGGCGTAACTTAGGTGAAGATAGTCGCGGCATGATTATGACAGGTATTGAGCCATTTGACTCGTTGACGGGAGGATTTAACCCAACTGATTTAATTCTCATCGGCGGTCGTCCCGGCATGGGCAAAACAGAACTGGCACTTTGCATGATTGAGGGTATGACGAGGCATGGAGGGGCAGTATTGCTGTTTTCAATGGAAATGGCAGCACAACAAATTACAGAGCGTATGGTTGCTGGTTCTGCCCAACTGTCAGTTTCCAAATTGAGAAGTGGTGAATTTTATGATGAAGATTGGGTTCGTATATCTAACGCAATAAGCGAGTTAATAGATCGTGATATTCATATTCTTGATGCTAGTGAATTAAGCGTTGAGCAAATATGTGCTATCAGTGAAACTCATAAACGCAGGTATCCGAATCTGAAAGGAATTTTTGTTGATTATCTGGGATTGATAGAAAAGCCCAAAGCCGAACGTAATGATCTTGCTATCGCTCAAATATCTAGGGTCCTCAAAGGACTGGCTAAACGACTGCATACACCAGTTACCGCATTGAGTCAGTTATCAAGAGAAGTTGATAAGCGGCCAATGCATCAACGTCGTCCTGTTGCGGCTGATTTAAGAGATTCAGGTAGCTTAGAGCAAGATGCAGACAGGATTATTTTTACTTACCGGGATGTTGTTTATAGCCCACGAAGTCCAGCCAGAAATTATGCTGAGATTATTTTGGATAAAAATCGTCACGGTGAAACCGGAACGATATTCCAGGAATTTAAAAACGGGCATTACTTACCAACTGATCAAATTGTTGCTGCTGAAATATGTCGTACACAGCAACAGACTAAACAAAAAGAGCGCCGATATGCGGACAAAGCATTTTAACTAAAGACCAAAAGAGGCAGACCAATATGACCATAAACAGTAAACTGATTTTATTAGATAATTGGGGTATTTATTAATTATCCCATTTTGGTGTAGTGCCGAAAACATCGCTATCTTACAAAGTTAGACTTGAAAGCTAGTCGATTCAATGTAAACGCCAGCAGGATGCTGGCTTTACCAAAATAGAATTGCTGGTGGATAACTAAGAGCTGGAGATGCTGAAGCTCAATTGTACTCTTCGAAGATCGGATAGGGAATCTTACAAAGTTAATGAATACCTCACTATGTTGATTAGGATGGATGATCATTCATGAAAAAAGTAGGTAGTTCAGTTGCATAAACAGCAAAGTGAAAAGTGTGTGGGAAAGCCTTTTTGTAGCTGAATATTGTTTTTCTAGTGAAGTGGCCTGCTGGAACACACTGGGATGGTATAAGAGTTGAAGTTGTATTTGTAACGTACAAATTACATATTAAGTATATTGCTTGCGTTCAAAACGAAAAAAAAATACCATAAAATCTGCTTAACGCAATCAGGGTATCTAAATGAGCATTAACGACACACAAAGTGATATTACCGATTTGATAATAAACGCTTTCAGGCGTGATTTTTGGCTTAACGTACAAGATGAATTATATGCTAAGTATGCCGCAGCACAGGAAGTAACTATAGGCGATATATTAAAACTTGGTGAGCAGGAGCAACGTAGATTTAGGCCTCAGGCTAGGCACTATGGCCTTAACTCAGCTTTGAGGGAAGCTGCAAGTCGCTCAGGTTATCTTTGTTACGATGCTGATACGTCCCCGAAAGGGGAGCATTATATTATTATTGATTCAGAAGGTGTTAAAATTAGCCGTATTGGGTTAAATCACGATGAGCGCCACATAAGGGGCGCGAAACATCGTTCATTGATAGCCCAATTGAATGAAAAATTTGAAGGCTATACTCCAGATCTTTTTAGAGAAGAAGATAGTAAACATCATAATGACATTGATACGTTAGGTGTGTTGTTAATAAATATTAATCCACCATATCATGAATCTCAGGCCAGCATGATGGATTTAAGGATTGTGGTTCCTTTTACCAATATGAAAGGTTTTCACTATAATAAATCTGTAACGGAGCTTTTAGCGCTCTATACTGGAGAGAAAAAGATAGTCATTCCTGATATGGTTTTACCTAAGCTCAAGAAGCGCCTGAAGGATCAGGAAAAATAGAATAGGTGAGACATTATGAGAGTGGGAATTTCTGGTTTCCAATCTGAAAGGTTGACACAGATAAGAGAAGCGAGGGGATTATCGAAAATTAACCTTGGTAGATTAGTGGATCGTTCTCCATCAACTATTACCAAATGGGAAAACGGTAATCATTCCCCCGATGCAGAAGTATTGCATAGCTTAAGTCAGATTCTTAATTGCCCGGTAAGTTGGTTCACAAAGCCTATTGTTAAGTACGAAAAAAGACCAGTATTCTTCCGAACACTTTCAACTACGGCAAAAGACTTATGTATCGCCTCAGAGCGGTACATGGGATGGTTTCAAGAGTTATCATGTAAGATGCAAGAATATCTTGATTATCCAGAAGTTAACATTCCTCATCTTAACGTAAAGGATTACAGAGCGATAGATGATCAGTTGATTGAAAGAATGGCTTTTGAGTGTAGGAAAGCTTGGGGATTAGGTATTGCACCGATAGATGATCTATTACTTGTAATGGAGAATGCGGGGATAGTCTGTTCCAGATTTGAACAAGGTAGTTCTGTAATGGATGGCTATTCTCAATGGAATGATTTAGATAATAGACCGTATGTGGTTTTAGCTAGTGACAAAGATAACTATTATCGTAGTCGATTTGATGCTGCTCATGAATTAGGTCATATAGTCTTACATCGATATATAAATAAATTTGATACTATTAATTTTAATCCAATAGAAGAGCAAGCACATAAGTTTGCGTCGAGTTTCATGTTGCCGGAAGAGTCATTTTCTGTAGAGCTTCCTCCATATCCTACATTACAGAATTTCATATCTTTAAAAAATCGCTGGGGGATGTCGGCACAATCTATGATCCTTAGGGCGAGAAATTTAGAGTTAATATCTTCTCTGGAATATCAGAGATTATATAAAAATATTTCTGCTAGAGGTTGGCGAAAAGGAGAGCCGCTTGATGATCTTAGAAAACCAGAGTCGGTTCGTTTGTTACCTAGGTGCTTGAACCTATTATTGGATTCTGGAACTTTTAGTAAAAAAACGCTTCTTGAGGAATTTGGTTTCCCAAAAGGAGATTTAGAGGATTTATGTTCAGTTCCTAAGGGATTTTTTTCAGAATCACAGGTACTTGATTTTCAATCCAGAATACAATTGAAGAATAGTATTAATATATCTACGACACAACAAGATACAAACGTCGTTAACTTATTTAATAAAAAGTAAAATTGGGAATTAATACTAACACCTGTTATTCTATTCGTATCGGCCTGAACATCCGATAACCTAAACAAAAGCTGCTGTGTCATAACTTTGAGGATAAGTGATGACGCAGCATAGTTTTATCAAAATCTCGAATGACACCCTGAGACCGGCGACTCCCGCAGCCAGGGAATACCTGCACTTCAAAGTGAAGTGTGGCGATGTGCTTTATGCGGATTTTAAGAAAGCACGTAACCCGCGTTTCCATCGTAAATATTTTGCCCTTCTGAATCTTGGCTATGAATACTGGCAACCTACTGGAGGCACTATTTCCCCGAAAGAGAAAGCGCTTGTGCGTGGCTACGTACAATTTCTTGCACACTTCGCGGGCAGTGAAGATGTCTTACAATCCGCTGCGGATGAATATCTTGCTGGCATATCCAAAAACCGAGCCCAGAACATTACTGCCACCAAATCCTTTGATACCTTTCGGCGCTGGGCAACAGTGGAGTCAGGGCACTATGACACTTACGAGATGCCTAACGGAAGTCTATATCGTGAACCTCGTTCAATCAGCTTTGCCAAAATGGAAGAGCTGGAATTTCAGGAACTTTATAAAGCCACATTAAACGTGCTTTGGAACTTTATATTGTATCGCAATTTCCCGACTAGAGAAGCTGCTGAGAATGTCGCCTCTCAGCTGTTCGATTTTATTTAATGCAGAGCGAGACTAATGACCAAAAGTGAAAAAGGAAGTTGAAGAGGTACGGCTATGTCGGGTGTGATGTTTCCAACGGATGGGCTACAGTTGAGCCAATCACAAGAAATCTGGTTGCAGGATTGGTTATCTAAGTTTGGCGCGTGGGTTTACTCTGGCAGGTTTGATAAACGTCAGAGCAGTATGATTGCTGAGTTTATGGCGACAGTAGAGCCGAGAGGTTATCCAGAACGTCCGATATGTAATGATGATGATGGTATGTTAATCGCTAGGGTAGTAGACCATATTTACCATATTGATCGGGTTGCATTTGGGATGTTGCTTAGTCGATATGTTTATTGTGTATCTGATAGAGCAATTGCTAGGCATTATCATGCAACGGTTCAGCCAAGAATTATGATCCGCAGAAATGGTATGTTGCGTAAGCGAAAGCCATCAATGTCAACTTGTCGGCGTGAGGTTGAGGAAATATTAAGAACAACGGAATATTTGATTTATCAACCATTGCAAGATGCCTTTATAAGACGGGAACAGGAAAGAAAATCAAAACTTTTGTCACGAACGTGTTGACATCTTTGAACTTATGAGCCACTATTCTAGTATACGTTGCGATAGTAGCATTCGTGACTGATAGCCTCGCCCAGTGCGGGGTTTTTTATTGCCTGAAATCCAGATAAGACTTGCTGTTGTCATCGGTCAGAGTTACATGTGTGTCTATGCACATTAACTGACCAAAGGTTTAAATTATCATGCTAAAACATGAAGATATGACAACAATAGCCTCATGTGTTTTAGAAACCGTACCGATGTATGACTGGGTTTCTATTCCTGATGTTTCAACTCTGACGGGGCTATCAACGCCGCGTTGCCAATTACTTTTAACTCAATTTTGTCTGGCTGGATTGATGGAAAGCCGGGACAACGACACCTTTTTCAAGCGTTGCCCCTGATGGGGTAACTTCTTAAGCGGTGAAATGGACGGCTGGTGAAGTTGACGACGCCAGCCATTCGCCTGTTCTGTGCTGACCTGAGAGTAAGCCAGTATCGATTTATGGAAAATATTGTGAATTTAAGTGGTATCACATTAATTAATGACGACTCTCTACGATTTATCAAAACGTTACCAGACAGCTGCATAGACTTAATTGCCACTGATCCGCCCTATTTTCGGGTGAAAGAGTGTGGTTGGGACAGACAATGGGAGGATGTAACGGCTTATCTTGCGTGGCTGGATGAAGTACTGACTGAATTCTGGCGTGTGCTGAAACCCAACGGCAGTTTGTATATGTTTTGTGGTTCGCGTCTGGCATCTGATACGGAAATCCTTGTTCGTGAACAGTTCAATGTGCTTAACCACATTATCTGGGCAAAACCTTCTGGTCCGTGGCGCAGACAGAATAAAGAAAGTTTAAGGGCTTATTTCCCTGCTACTGAACGGATCATATTTGCTGAACATTATCAGGGGCCTTATCAACCTAAAGGTGATGGATATTTCCACAAATGCCGCGAACTTAAGCAATATGTCTTTAAACCTCTTGTGGACTATTTTCGCGATGCACGAAAGGCGTTGGGTGTCACAGCAAAAGAAATTAACGCTGCTACGGGAAAACAGATGGCCAGTCACTGGTTCAGTGATAGCCAGTGGCAATTACCCAATGAAGTGGATTACCAAAAGCTGCGAGTACTGTTCGCTCGGATAGCCAGAGAAAAACACCAGAACGGAGAATTAAACAGGCCGTATCATGAGCTAGTAGAATCTCATCTTACTTTATCACGCCAGTATGAAGAATTGAGTCGGGAATATGGGCTGCTGCGTCGCCCGTTTTCTGTAACTGTTGATGTTCCCTATACCGATGTATGGATGTTTCCCGCTGTTCAGTATTACCCTGGCAAACACCCTTGTGAAAAGCCAGCCGATTTGATGGCACATATTATCCAGTCTAGCAGCCGGGAAGGAGATCTAGTGGCAGATTTCTTTATGGGATCGGGCGCAACACTAAAAGCAGCACTAAAGCTGAATCGTCGTGTCTTGGGTGTAGAATTAGAAGAAGAATACTTTAATCAAACTAAGCAGGAAATTGGGGCGATGATATGAATAACTACCTCGCTGCGGTGAGGGGTTATTTGAGTTTCTCTCATTAGTTGTTATGGCGAAATAATGAATTGTTGGATAGTATTTGGCGGATTTCATCGTCAGAAAGTGGTAGTAATCTCGGTGAACAGAGATTAACGTTTTGACTTGAAGTAATGCTCTTAGCGAGATCTATATAAGCTCTGAATTCAACTTGACTGTGTCCACCTTCATTCATTTCCATCGGCTGAATAATCACATGATGGTTTGATAAAAAAAAGTTATACCAAGTATTTTTCCTCACTTTTTTTATTAGCTTTTTAAGCAAAAACATTGCAGGTATCATTTGCCCTAGTAATAAACGAGATGTAGTAAAGGGAGTGTCGGGGGTACCAGAGACTTCTTTACCAGTGCTGACGTTGCGAACAACAATTTTATTAATATATAGTCGTATGTAAATTAAGCTCATAAAAATGTGTATGTCAGGTAATGCAAATTTGTTATAAGTATACGTTCTTCTCTTAATACAGTGAAGTCTGATTCTCACTGAGTCTTTTAAATCAATACCGGGCAAATCAGCCCAAACAATTAAATTAACTAAATGATCACCCCATCAGTAGGATGGAATTATGCGTATGGACAAATACACCAGCTCCATTGCATATACTTGGGGCGCTTACAGCAATGCTTGGCGCTCTGTCGCTGAACGACTGGGCCATCATTATTGGCATTATCTGCACTGTTGGTACCTTTGGGGTCAACTGGTACTACAAGCATCGGGAGTTTAGACGCAATGACAAAGACCAGTAAGTTAAGTGCTACGGTTATCGGTCTGGTTCTCTCTGGTGCAGGTGCTATGGCGATACTGTCTCAATTTTTGGACGAGAAAGAGGGTAACCGGCTATCAACGTATCAGGATGCGGGTGGAGTCTGGACAATCTGCCGAGGTGTGACTCGGATTGATGGAGCTCCTGTTCGTCAAGGGATGAGGTTAATACCGAATCAGTGCCGTGACCTCAATGCACAAGAAGCAAAGCAGTCCATCGCATGGGTAAAACGCAATGTGTGGGTGCCATTAACTGAACCTCAGATAGCAGGTATTGCCAGCTTTTGCCCGTATAACATTGGCCCATCGAAATGCTTCTCTTCCACGTTCTATCGAAAGCTGAATGCCGGAGATAAGAAAGGCGCTTGTGCTGAGATAAAGCGCTGGGTATTTGACGATGGTCGAGATTGCCGACAAACCAAAGGGCAGGCAAACGGCTGTTATGGTCAGGTTGAGCGACGCGCCCAGGAATCGGAATTAACTTGCTGGGGGTTGGATGAATAGACATTTGTTGGCCGGAAGATTGTTTCTGTTTGGTTTTGTTCTTACTTTGATAGGTAAAGATGGATGGGGTTGGTTTCTGGGGCGTTGTTGCTATGAAATTTAGCTTTCATTACTACACGATACTAGCGTTGATCCTTATTTCATTGACAGCGTATTATTATCACTCTGAGTTACAGAGAGAGCAACGTGTTACAAAGCAGCAGCAAGAAGACATTCAGCAACTCACAGACATTATCGACTATCAGAACTCTCACATCACGATGTTGAACGAGTTGGATGTGAAACATACGAAGGAACTTGCTAATGCTAAATCTGAAAATGATGCTCTGCGTGATGATGTTGCTGCCGGTCGTCGTCGGTTGCGCATCGCGGCCACCTGTCCCGTGTGTGAGGCCACTACCTCCGGCGGCGTGGGCACTACAACCACAGTCGAACTCACTGGAGAAACTGGATCAACTGTTCTTGATATCCGAGAAGGCATCATCAATGACCGAGCAAAATTAAGATATTTGCAGGATTACATAAAAACTGAATGTTACAAGGTGACAAAATGAAAACAGAAGTTGATCTGATTTACTTCGAGAAAGACAGGGAAACGCAAACACGACTCAGTAAATACTATGTATAGCACAACAATTCAGAGACGATCCTTGATCAAACGCTTATCATCAGCAAAGACGAATTCGGTAAATACATTGCAAAAATGGCGTTTACTAATGTCCCTAAACTGAAATCAGAGAAAGAGACAGCAATTAAAACTGGCGGACTGGATGAAACGTATGAGTGAAGTGATAAAAGAACACTGGCAGGATAAGATACCGCATCCAGAGGCAGCTCCTTCTAATTGAGGAATAGAACACATTGCCACCTCAGAGCAAATGATACTGGGGTGGCTGGAGTATGTTAGGGGGCAGTGCATTAACTGAGTATTGGAATTTTTTCTTAAAATCGGCTTTACGTCAGAGGACGAAGAAAAAAATAGTGCTATATATTTAGTTAGCGTTTAAAGTTCCTGGCCTCAAAAACGGTTACATTAACACCTTGGAAAGAAAGACAAGATAATGAAAGACATAGACGTGCGGCGTGCTGTTCATTCTAAGATACTGAAGGAGCATCACAAAGATCCAGATACATTGATTATTGACGAGTTTACAATGAGTCTCGGAGCAAGCCGTGCTGATATTACGGTGATTAATGGACTTATGCATGGTTATGAAATCAAAAGTAAAAGTGATAACTTGCTCCGTTTACCATTACAGATTCAATATTATTCATCGGTTATGGATAAGGTAACTCTTGTTGTTTCTGAAACTCACTCTAAGCCAGCAATGGAGATTATTCCTGATTGGTGGGGAGTTAAGATAGTAACGCAAGGTACAAGAAATGGTATACATTTACATACTGAGCGCCACAATCGCCTTAATCCGTCTATAGATAAAGTATCCCTTTCTATGTTGCTATGGAAAGAGGAAATGCTGGAAATTTTCTCTGATTTAGGTAAAGACCGTGGTCTAAAAAGCAAACCACGGCGTGTGTTATGGAATAAATTAGCAGAAACTGTAGATACAGATGAGCTTCGTGATTTGGTCAGGAAAAAGCTTAAAGCCCGTACAAATTGGAGAGCTGAGAGACTACCTTAGTAATATGGTGGTTTTGTCCAATTCTCCTCCAAACTTCTGGACTGCCAAATTTGTGATTTCCCTCAGGATCTTGAAGGTATTGCGTGTATTCTCTCGCGTAATTATCAATATCTTTATCACCCGTAGAGAATGAATTTCCTGAGTATTCAGGGTGGGTCACAATTGCTTTACTATGAGCGCCATACTGTTCATAGCCATATCGATTCGCAACTTGCCCTCTAAATACTAAAAAATCACTATCGGCAGTATATCGAACACTGGCGGTAACACTGGGGAATCGAGTTGCAAGGCGAGAATAATCAGGGTGCTGTATACCATAGTCACTATAAATGACGTTTCTTAATAACTGTCCGCTAGAGTGAAGAGCTTGCCACAATGTCCATTCCAAGCGAGTTTGAGAGTAAGTTCCTAATGATATGCCGCTCAAATCAATAGGGAAAGATCCTGATGCTAATGATATAGAACGGAATCTCTGGAGGTTGCTAAAGTTATTAATCAAGCCCAACGCAAGTATTTTGCTATGCCCTGAGCTGACATCACTTTCTGATAGCATATCTCGTAGATCGATAATTACATCAATATGCTCAGGGGTAATTTGTAATTCATGGATATAATCAGTAATTAGCTGAGGATTGACTAAATCAGTGGTTGTTAATCTGAAGCAAATTTCGCTCTGCACAAGGGTGCTGATAGATTGTTTATAATCAACTGATCTGGTCGGAGATGTTACCGGAATCACTCTAAACCCAGCGTTTCTTGCTTGGATTATCGCATTTTCAATTGGATATGTGTCTGTTGAAGCAATAAATTGCTCTTCGATTAAAATCCCATCTAAAAATACTATAGGAATACCATCACACCCAGAAAGAATTTTTCTCTCAAACCCATTTAACATTTCATTATATGTTTTATCTGGGATATCTGTGTCAGGGTCTATGGGAACTGGCTCAATTTCTAATAGAGGAATAATCTTTGATTTCGTAAAAGTGTCGAGTTGATTTAATGCATTAAATTCAGCTCTTTTGGTCTTTAAGATAGGGATATATGAAATTGTTTCAAGCACTGTTTATCTCCTAATTTTGATAAGGTTAAAGAATAGACAGTCTATTACCTTTCGTTAGATAACACATAGAGAGCTGGATCGTATTTTCTTAATATAGATGAAGATATGAATTAATAATCGTGATGTTATTCATGTTTCCTCACTAACATAATTTTCTAACGATAAATTCTTATTTCTGTGTCCATTCCCTGAGTAGCTACAGGAATATCCCCATGCCATCACATCTCGTGGTGGCGTTTTGTATCTATCGCATACTAGTGATAATCCTAATGTATAATCCTCCCATGCAAGGAGGAAGTGATGTTAAAAATATTCAATTGCGTAAAACTTATCGGATTGCTGATTGTTTTTATTTTACCTTGTATTGGGTACTCGGAAACCCAATACGCAGATCCTATGACAACATGTCTAAATGATTATGTTCTTCCTAAATTATCAGCAGACATACTGCCTGAGAAGTTAGTGAATGATGCTTTTATTACGTGCAAATCTCAGGTTGATGAGTGGCTTAAGCCTTTTGAGGCTATTGATAAACGTGAAGAAAATTATAAATATATGCATGATTTTTATGTTCGAATGGTAAATATCAGACGGAAAGCCGAATTAAGCAATAACTAAGTGATGATTCTTTGTTATTGAATAAATATTGCATGTTGACCACCTTTCACGGTGGTTTTTTATTTTAAGGTAAAGAGATGGCAAAAAATACTGATTGGGAGGGAATAGAGCGTGATTACCGTTTTGGCCTTCTCTCAATCAGGGAGATTGCCAAACAACACGGTATTAGTGATGCCGCAATCCGCAAGAGGGCAAAGACTGAGGAGTGGGTTCGCACTATTGTTGAAAGTACGCAGTGCGAACCTGATGCGAACCAGGCGCAAAGTCAGACAATAGGCAGTGTTAGCAATATACATGAACTTGAGAAGTTCGCAGAAAGTTCGCAGGGAACCGCAGGGATTCTAAAACCGCAATACGAACAGTTTGCTCAGAATATAGCGGCGGGTATGCCGATGAAAGAGGCGGCAATATGCGCGGGTTACTCTCCGGCTCGCGCTGATTCTCAATCATCCATATTGATGCGCAGACCTGAAATAAAAGCCCGCATTCGAGAACTGAGAAACGAAGCGGCGTTACTTGTTTCATTCAATGCTGGACATTTAGCTGAATTGTCATTTCGCGCCGGGAAAGAAGCGTTAGCAGATAAGAAATTCGGACAAGTTGCGCCGAATATTAAGAACGCTGCGCAGCTTACCGGTATCGACATGAGCAGCAATAAGGCTGAGGTCAATGTCGATCTTGCTGGACTGAGTTACGGAAAAGTCTGCATTGTGACCCCTGCGAATTGCCCGGCTGATGTGTGGGCTTCTCACATGGAGAAGCTCCGCGAGGGAAAACAGATAGCCCGGTCATAATTGATGGTGTTCTGTACGCCTTTAGTAGTGACTGGGCGACAGAGGTTTTATATGACCGTGCATTAGGTTCTGTCCGTTGGCGTTGGACGTATGGCGGGCGGGGTGGCGGTAAATCGGTAGAGATTGCTCGTGCGCTGGTATTGTTGGGCGTAATAGAACCAATGACGATTCTCTGCGCGCGCGAATTCCAAAACTCTATTAACGATTCCGTCCTTGCGCTGCTTGAGGCACAAGTTATTGATCTTGGGCTGTCCCACTTCTACAAAGTCAAGAATAACGAGATAGAAGGTCGGAATGGCACTCGTTTCACGTTTAAAGGTCTTCGAAACAATATTCAAAGCATCAAGTCGATGCATGGCATTAAGATCTGTTGGGTAGAGGAAGCTCAAACGGTATCACAAGATAGTTGGGATATCCTCGGTCCGACAGTTCGCGCCAATAAATCCGAAGTCTGGGTTTCTTTTAATCCTCGCGAGGAGGAAGACCCGACATACAAACTGATGATCCGGCATCAGGAAGATCCGCCCGATGGTGGTGTGATTATTCGAAAAGTTAACTATTGCGATAACGCTTTTTTCCCTGACGTACTCCGACAAGAGATGGAATATTGCAAACGCATCGACTATGAAGCGTATGAGCATATTTGGCTTGGATTGCCAAAAGCACTCAGTGAAGCGGTTATTTTCTCTGGCAAGTACCGGGTTGAAGCATTTTCTGATGAGCTATGGCTAGAAGCTGATCGACTTTTCTATGGGGCTGACTTTGGTTTCGCGAATGACCCGTCAACATTAATTCGCTGCTTCATTATCGGTACCAAACTATATATTGAATATGAAGCCTATGGCGTCGGAGTTGAATTGGACGAGATGCCCCAGTTCTATGACTCAATTCCAGAGGCTAGAAAGTGGCCTATTCATGGTGATTGCAGCCGACCTGAAACAATCAGTTACTTGTCGCGTCAGGGGTTCATCATTGACGGCGCCACAAAATGGCCCGGAAGTGTCGAAGACGGGATCACTTACCTTAAAGGCTTTGAAGAAATCATTATTCATGAACGCTGTAAGCACATGATTGATGAGGCAAGACTCTATTCATACAAGACCGACCGTCTGACCGGTGAAGTCCTGCCGGTGGTGCTCGACAAACATAACCATTGTTGGGATGCGGTACGTTATTCGCTGGATGGTTATATCACAGGTAAAAACAACCCACTTCGTATATCTAAAAATCTGTTGGGGCGAATTTAATGTTTTTCAGATTCAGACATAAAAAGAAAGCGGAGGCTTTGCCAGTTGAACAGGCTATTGATCAATCAGCGCCTCAGCCGATGAATATACATCCGGATACTGTCGGATCGATAACAGAGCGAAAAATAGCTCGGCCTATTGAACCGTACAGGCCCCCTCCTGGTGTTGTTCCCACTGAACAGTTGTCCGCATTAATGGCAATGGATTCTACGCCTTATGAATATGTGACGGGGACAGGTGGTATATCGGGAGATGTGGGTTTTCCCGGTTATCCTTATCTGGCCCAACTGTCACAATTACCCGAATATCGGAAAATGGTAGGCACCATTGCAGGAGAAATGACTCGTAAGTGGATAAAGCTAACATCAGTGGGGGATGATGACAAATCCGATAAAATCAAAGTGCTTAATGAGGCTATTGAAAAATTCCACGTTCGTGAACGGTTAAAAAAGGCCATTGAGCATGATGGCTTTTTTGGGCGCGGTCAGATTTATATTGACGTGCGAACATCAAAAGGTGTGCTTGCTGCAACCGATCCGGTTGAACTTGAGTCTAGATTATTTCTGTCACCTAAAAAAATCACAAAAGGAAGTCTTATTGGTTTTAACGTTATTGAACCAATATGGACATATCCGGGGATTTATAACGCTAACAACCCGTTGAGCAATGACTTCTATAAGCCGTCAAGTTGGTATGTGATGGCAAAGACTGTACATGACAGTCGTTTGATTACATTTATCACCCGGCCATTAACCGATATGCTTAAACCTGCGTATAATTTCGGCGGCTTATCACTGACTCAGATTGCAGAATCTTATGTACAAAACTGGTATAGGACACGTGATAGCGTATCTGATTTGATCCATTCATTCTCTGTGTCTGGATTTAAAACCAATCTTCAATCTACATTACAAGGACAGACGAATAGTCCCGATCAGTTAATTTATCGTGCAGAATTGTTTAATAAGATGCGTGATAACCGAGGAGTAATGATGCTGGATAATGAAGAGGAGTTTTTCCAGTTCAATACACCGCTGAGCGGCCTTGATTCACTGCAAGCCCAGTTTCAGGAACATATGAGTTCAGTCAGTAGCATACCGTTAGTTATTTTTACCGGTATCACACCGAGTGGGCTAAATGCGTCATCTGATGGGGAAATCCGTGTTTTCTATGACTTTATTGCTACCTTGCAAATGTTGGTGAAAGATGGGCTGGCACGAATGATTGATATTATTCAATTATCCGAATTTGGCGAAATTGATCCTGATATTAGCTTTACATTCGAACCGCTATATCAAATGACTGATGAACAAAAAGCCAACATACGTAAGACCGATGCAGATACTGATTCAGTATTAATTGCTGCAAATGTGATTAGTACAGATGAAGCCCGCGAACGTCTAGCCAATGATGAAAACAGCCCGTATCACTCCCTTGAGATTAATGATATCGAAAACGACAGCGAGGATGTTAAGGACTCATTTAATGATGATGACGATATCAGTAATACAGAACATAAATCAGATCATGATAGTCAAGGAATGGCAAAAGAATCCCTGAACGGTGCTCAGGTATCCAGTATCGTGGATGTAGTTACAAAATATGCGGAGGGATTACTCTCACTTGAAAGCGCCATAGCGATAGTGACTACAGCGTTTCCAATTGATGAAGATGATGCCAAAAAACTATTCACTGGAATAACGGCAGGCTCAATACATGAGGAAACCAACGAGAAACCAAGTGCTCCGGCAAATTAAACCTAATGCGGGCGTTCGGGTATGGTACAGCAGGCAGCTATATAAGCTGGTGGATGAGATGAATAACTCAGTGATTTACTGGGTATCCGCCAACTATAAGAACAGCGGTGCAGCAATGGCAATGGATGCTAGCCCGGCGATGTTGATGCGTTCAGCAATGCGAAAATTAACCCGGCGTTGGTTGAAGCAGTTTGATGCTTTAGCTGACAAGCTGGCGAAAAAATTCGCGGCTTTATCAATGGATAACATGGATGCCTCGTTAATCCATGCGTTAGATGCTGCACATATTTCGATACCCTTCACGATGACGACAGAAATGAATAACGCGCTACAGGCGGTCATTGGTGAGAATGTTGGGTTGATTAAAAGTATTCCACGGCAATATTTGTCGCAAGTTGAAACGCTAGTAATGCAATCCGTAGCAAGAGGGCGTGATCTTGGAACGCTGACAAAAGCCTTGCAAGAGCGTTACGGCATGACTAAGCGCCGCGCAGCACTGATTGCTCGTGACCAGAACAACAAAGCAACTTCTGTTATGCAATCTGCCCGGCAGCGTTCAATCGGTTTTAAAATGGGTATCTGGCGGCACAGTCGTGCAGCAAAAAAATTTCGTCAATCACACTTGAAAGCGGATGGTGAAGAGTTCGATTTATCAAAAGGGCTTTATATTGACGGCAAATGGATCATGCCTGGTGAAGAAATCAATTGCGGGTGTGGTTGGCAGGTCGTCATTCCTAAACTAAGCAACTAATTAATCCGAGAAATATTATGAATCACGGTCTGGCGTTAGATCGGGCTTCTGTACGCTCATACGACAGAGACGGGCGTTTGCATGTTGTTGAAAGTCCTATCTCTAAGGCGACGGTATCATCGTATTACGGAAGAGAAATCCCGAACTGGCAAAGATTAGGACTCGATCCTAATCGTATGTACAAACTGTTGCGTGACCCTGATGAAATAAAAAAAGGGGCTGCAACCTTCAATAACCTGCCGTTATTGAAAAAACACATTCCCGTCACGGCGGCCAAACCTTCAACAGAATTGATTGTCGGTACAACGGGATCAAATTCCATGTTCGATGGTACATACCTGAAAAACAGCTTGGCAATTTGGGATGCTGAATCTATAGCGGGTATTGAATCGGATGAACAAAAAGAATTGTCAGCGGCGTATCACTACGTAGCTGATATGACCCCCGGCACGTATGACGGAATTCATCATGATGGTGTTATGCGCGATATCGTCGGGAACCATGTCGCTCTTGTTGAAGAAGGGCGAGCCGGTGCAGATGTTGTTGTCTGCGATTCCCTCCCTCTGGAGTTAAAACACATGAAGTTAAATAAAAAAATGGTGGCTGTCGCTGTACGTGCAGCGCTGGGGGCATACTTGCAGCCGAAATTAGCACAAGATGCCGCACCGAAAGAAATTGCCTCATTACTGAAAGCGGGTGATAGCGCGAAAAGTATAGCGGAAGCGGCGAAAAATAAATTCGGTACCCTTCTGGCTCAGGATATGGAAATCGACTCAGCGGAGCTTGCCTCAATCATTGAAGCTGTTGCTGATGATGCGGAGACACAGGAGCCAGCGGAGCCACCCGCGCAGGATGATGATATCTGTGCGCAAGTGCTCGAACTGCTTGCGGGTAAATTGCCAGAGGAAGACTTGGAAAAAATCCGGGCGTTAATTTCAGGCACGCCTGCGCAGGACGATGATCCCGATAATGAACCAGAACCAAAGGAAGAGGATAGTGTTAGTAAGCCCGCAATGGATGCGGCTATTTGTGCAGCTACTCGGAAGATAGAGAAAGATACAGTGAATCGCATTAATGCTATTCGCATTGCTGAGGCTGAGGTTAAACCCCTCATCGGTGATGTAGTAGCAATGGATTCTGCTGACGAAATTTACAGAGTTGCGCTTGATGAGGTGGGTGTTGATACAACCGGCGTTCATCCGTCCGCTTATCGTTCTTTAGTGAAAATGCAGATCAGTATAGCCGAGTCAGCAAAACCGAAAGCCCGCCTGGCAATGGATTCTGCGGCTATAGATTCTTTTGAAAAACGTTTTCCCACCGCATCTAAATTAGTGAGGGTTTAACTATGGGTTTTCCGAACAAAATTAATCACTATCCAGCCCCCGGTATTGAGGGGGCATTTGCCAGTACTAACCCTAACGCCATTTTGCTGGCAGGGGAAGGCGCACTGATTGCGGGTAAGGACGGTGTGACTGTTGGGCGTTTTGCCTGGGTGATTGATGGTGTCGTCTCGAACAAGGGGGCGGGTGCTCCGTCTGGTTTTGTGGGGCGTGACGGACAAGCATCTATCACTCTTTGGCTGGGTGAAGCATCTATGCTGATCCAACCCGGACGTGAAGTCACTTTATTTACTGCGGGTGATTTTACGGTACGAACAAGTACGCCCGCAAAAGTTGGGGATAAGATTTACGCATCCTTAAAAACGGGTGAGGTACAGACCGCCGCAGCGGGAAAAACTAGCACTGATTTTATCGAAACCAAATTCGTTGCCGGTACCGCTGCTGGTGCGGGTGAATTAGTCAAAATGGGGACCTGGAGCTAATGAAACGACACGCAGATTTTCAATATATTGAAGGGGAATACGGCATTGTAGTACCACAGGCCGTCGATTACTTAAATCCCCAATATGCTAATAACTATACAGTAGCTATGGATGCACAGCCTGCTATGGTGACCGTGAGTAACGCCGGGGTTCCTGCGTATTTGACTAACTATCTCGATCCTGAGTTGGTTCGTGTGTTGGTCACGCCGATGAGAGCGGCTGAAATTATCGGTGAAAATAAAAAAGGTGACTGGACAACGCTGACAACCCAGTTCCCAGTTGAAGAATCAACAGGTGAAGTGAGCTCATACGGTGATCACAGCAATAATGGCATGTCAGACGCTAACGTGAACTGGGTGGAACGCCAGAGCTATCATTTCCAAACATTTACTGTCTGGGGGGAGCGTGAGCTGGATATGTACGGTACGGCCCGTATCAATCGAGCGGCGCAACTTAATACCGCAAGCGCATTAACCCTAAACAAGTTTATGAATAAGTCTTATTTCTATGGTATTGCGGGACTTAAAAACTATGGACTGTTGAATGATCCTGGGTTAAGTGCGCCGGTAATACCGGCGGCAAACGGAAAATCCAATGGTACAGCGTGGGAAACCAAAGACGGGCAGGCAATTTATGACGATATTTCCCAACGTCTATTCAAACAGCTTACAAAACAGACAGAAGGGCTGGTGGAGCGAACAGATCCATTGAAACTTTGTATGTCGCCAACAGCGGAAGTCAATCTGACAAAAACCAACCAATACAACGTTAATGTTACCGATCAGTTGAAAAAGAATTTTCCGAATCTGACGATTGAAACGGCGGTTGAATACAGTACAGAAGCAGGGGAACTGGTTCAATTGATTGCCGATACGCTTGATGGTGAAAAAACGGCTTATGCCTCATTTACTGAAAAAATGCGGGCACACGCGGTTGTTGTGAGTTCATCCAGTTTTAAACAAAAGAAATCAGCCGGTACGTGGGGGCGATTATTCGTTATCCACACGCTATTGCACAAATGTTGGGGGTTTAAATGGCGACAGTCATTGTGGGGTGTAAATTGCCCCACGGGTTAACGATTGAAATTGATGAGAATCGCGTGACGCTAAACGGGATAAATTCATCAACAATTATTGGTGGTTATGGATTGACATATGATGTTGATAAAGCATTTTTTGACAAATATCTGGAACTCCATGCCGATACGAAATTAGTCAAAAATGGGCTTATTTTTGCTCAGGAAAAGCTCAAAGAGGCCCGGACGGAAGCTGAGGAAAAAGCCGAGTTAAAGAACGGGTTGGAGCCTATCGATCCCAAAAAGCCGGGTAAGAATATCGAGCAGCGAAAAGAAGAGGATTAAGCTAATGGGCTTTGTTGTTGTTTTTGATGTCGTGAAGTTTCGCATTCGTTACCCAGAGTTTTCTTCTGTCAGTGATGTTCTGCTGGATACCTATTTTACTGAAGCAACACTCTATCTTAACAATACGGCCCAAAGCCCAGTTAGTGATCTTGAGCAACGCGCAATGTTACTGAATATACTTGTTGCTCATATTGCTGAACTTAATCGTTTATCTGCTAGCGGAACAGCGGCCAATCCGCTCGTGGGGCGGGTTAGCAGCGCAAGCGAGGGGCCTGTTTCCGTTTCGGCTGATATGGGCGCTGTGAGTGAACGTGCTGCTTGGTTCTTGCAGACGAAATACGGGGCTATGTACTGGCAGGCAACAGCGCAATACAGAACTATGCGTTACATCCCCGGCAGCTCTCCCTCTCACTATCCGTCATATTACTACCCACGGACTCAAGGGAGGCGCTAATGTCGAGCAGTATTAAGGGGAGTGATGCCGCAAAACGCTATTTAAAGCAATTAGCTAAAAGAGTGGGTGAAGGCAAAAAATTGCGGGCTGGTTTTCTCAAAGATGCGACTTATCCCGATGGCACTTCGGTTGCAATGGTGGCAATCAGTAACGAGATCGGTGATCCGGGGCGAAACAGGCGGCCCCGTCCGTTTTTTCGTAACACTATCAACGAACATGCTAATGAATGGGGTGATACTGTCGCACAGTGTTTGAGGGATAATGATATGAGCGGAGATGTGGCATTACGAATGACCGGGGAAGTTATTAAGGGGCAAATTCAGCAATCCATTCGTTCTTTCACTTCACCGGCTAATGAAAAACCCACTATAGCTAAAAAGGGATTTGATGCGCCGTTACGTCACACCAAACATATGCTGAACAGTGTTGATTATGTGGTTGATGAGGGGAATGAATGAACTTGCATGGCATTGCATCTGGTGCTGTCGGGGTTGTTAATCCGCACTCACCTGGGGAGATACGGGTAAGTGCGGGATATGATATAGCACCCAGCGGCAAGCAAATCCCGAAATACATCACAACACCCGTTACCGCACAAATCCAGCCACTGACTTTTACTGATCTGCAACATACGAATGGTTTGAATATTCAGGGCATACTCAAAGCAGCTTATGTGAATGGCAATTTTAATGCCGTCAACCGCCCCAGGCAGTAAGGGGGTGATCTGCTGATTATTAATGGTGAAGTGTGGTTGATAGTGCAGATTTTGGAAGCGTGGCCGGATTGGTGCAAATTCGCTGTTACATTGCAGCGTGGGGAGTAATAGTGGCAACGATAAGTGTAACACAAGACGATATAACAACCGCATTACGCGGTTTTTTAATGGCCTTAATACCTAAGCGTAGCGTTATTTTGTCTCAAATAAATCGCTCACCGATGCCGGATAGTGATTTTATTGTTATGACACCATTGAACAGCACTGGTTTATCAACAAGTGTAGTGATCTATAACGCACCAGCAGCGGCAGGTATGGGGGAGAATCTAATCACTCGGACGACACGCTGGACATGTCAAATTGATTGTTACGGCCAGTTCGCTCATGAGGATGCTCACATTATTGCAACGACGGTGCGTACTGAATATGCGAGTGAGCTATTCAAGAGATCAGGTATCGATATGGCACCGCTTTATGCCAGCGATCCGATTCAGACGACGATGATTAATGGTGAACAGCAATATGAGTCGCGTTGGACATTTGAATTTACCGCTCAAATCAACCCCGTTGTGACAACAGAACAACTATTTTTCAACAGCGTTACGCTGAACACTAAAACAGTGGAGTCTATTCATGGCAATTCCAATCAGTAAAGACGTGAGAATTAATCCGGGGGTGCTGTCGGCAGCGGGTAATGCTGTTGATCTCAACGGATTATTACTGACAGATAATGCATATGCACCCGTTGGTGCGGTGTTGTCATTCTCGACTAAAGAAGATGTGGCGGCATATTTCGGTGGTGCATCCGAAGAATATAGCATGGCGGCTATTTATTTTTCAGGGTACAACAACTGTACAAAGACACCCGGCCAATTACTGTTTTCGCGATTTAATCGAGCGTCAGTATCGGCCTGGTTACGTTCAGGTTCTTTTAATGGGGTAGCCATTACCGATCTGCAAAAAATGTCCGGTACGTTGAAACTCAATATCAATGGTGCAGCAATAAATGCCGCAATCAATCTTGATGGGGTTAAATCCTTTGCGGATGCAGCAAAGAGCATTGAAACAGCAATTGGTAAGGCAGTAACGGTTGTGTTCGATACCACCCGTAAAGCTTTCATCATCAATGTTGCCTCTGGCAGCATTAAACCGGAAGATACAAGTATCACCTATGGTACTGGTGATGGGGCCGAGGCTCTTAAGTTCACTGGCGCACTAGGGGCAACGGTTTCTCAGGGGGCTACGGTGTCGGCGGTTCCTGATCTATTTGCCGTGATTAAAACTCAGTCTCAGCAATGGGCCGGTTTTACGACGGTATTTGAATGCACAGATGAACAGCATCTTGCATTATCCGCGTGGGCTAGTAGTCAGGCATATCGCTATTTCTATGTTGCCTGGACAACAAGTGGCACGGCAAAAGTGAAAGGCAGCCAGGAAACTCTCGCCCATAAAATTATTGGTATTAATCGCTACGGGAGTGTCGTTCCTGTTTTCTGCTCTGATAATATGAAACCGGCAGCGGTATTAGGTTATGCGGCAGTGCTGGATTTTGAGCGAACGGAGGGGCGTGTTCCGTTTAAATTCAGAGAATTGAACGGCCTCAGTCCGGATGTGATCGATTCTGATGTTTATGATGCACTGATTGCTAATGGATATAATTTCTATGGCAATTATGCCGCCAATAACATCACCGAAAATTATTGGGCTGATGGCACAATAACCGGTGATTTTAAGTGGTTAGATTCCTTCTGTGGCCAAATCTGGCTGAATGCGAATTTGCAGGGTGCGGTTATTGCCTTGTTCAAATCCAACAAGACTATCCCTTATAACACGGCTGGCCGTGCGCTGGTGGAAGCCTCAATGAGTGATGTTATCCAGCGGTTTAAGTTGTGGGGCGGTATCCGATCAGGTGTAACATTATCGGCTGCACAAAAGCTGGAAATTATTAACGCCGTGGGAACTGATGTTTCAACGTCAATAATCGCGAAGGGTTATTACTTGTATGTCGGGGAAATGTCTGCCTCTATGCGTGCAAATCGCACCAGCCCAAGCTGTACACTGTGGTATTGCGACGGTGGCAGTATTCAGAAATTCGAAATGGCATCTACGGAGGTTCAATAATGTCAGACACAATCACTTCTGCTGATGCGGTAATTACCCTGACAGTCACTAATTTATATCCGTCTGGTGTGCAATTACAGGGATTTGCGGCAGATAACATTTTCGAAACTGAGGCGTTAGATTTGGCTGAAACGGTACGTGGGGCGGACGGTAAACTGTCAGCGGGTTTTATCTACGGCAATATCAATCAGACGATCCATATTATGCCTGATTCGGAAAGTCGCACCATTTTTGATACCTGGGCGACGACATCACGTACTAGCGTCGCTGTGTTCAGATGTAATGCGACGGTTATTCTTCCGGCTATCGGGCGTAAATACACATTGGTGAACGGCGTTCTGAAGCAATGGAAAACCATGCCGGACGCGGGCAAGGTTTTACAAGCGGCACAGGCCGTCATTGAGTGGGAATCAATAACAGGTGAGGCATATAGCTAATGGCACGTAAAGAAACCTTCATCACTATGAATGATGATAATCGCGACAAAGGAAAGCTTTTTTACATTCAGGAAATGCCCGCTTCACAGGCTGAATGGTGGGCTATTCGTGCATTGATGGCAATGGGGAGAGAAGGGTTGGATATCCCCGATAATTTTCGGGATTTAGGCATGGCTGCATTAGCGGTGGTTGGATTGAAAGCAATTTCTCGCATTGCTCCTGATGAAGCCAGGCCACTACTTGATGAACTGATGGGCTGTGTACAGATGGTACCGAACCCGGCAGATAAAAAAATCAAGCGTGAACTGATCGACAGTGACATTGAAGAAATTGTTACCCGGCTGAAATTGCGCACAGAGGTGCTTAAATTACACGTGGATTTTTTCAAAACCGCCGACCAATCGTAATCCCACCACGCTATTCCAATATCTCAAAGCCATTCGGTATCGTCAGTTATACAAATGTCCCAGGCACAATAGCGACCGTTATCTCGTCAGGAAAAGCGACACTCCATGAGCTGGATACAGTTTATGGCGTGGAGGATCTTTGGCAGTTAATTGAGATTGTTCAGGTCGATAATCACAATGCTTACGTTTTACAGCAGGGTAAAAACTGATGGCAAACATTATAGATGAACTTGTTATAACGCTGGGACTGGACGCGGCTGAATTTAGTGCAGGTGAAGCTGCGGTGATTGCCGGGATCGGTGGTTTGGCTCAGGTGATGCAAAAACTGGTTGACTCGTTTAATGATGGCGAAAAGAAAACCAGTAAATCATTAGACAAAACCGGCAAGAAAACTGAAAAAGTGGCAAAAGAAATGGAGACGGCAGGAAAGAAAGCCGCCTCTTTCTTTTCCAGCATAAAGGGTCAAATCCTGGCTTTGGCGGGTGTTACGGTCTCACTCGGTGGACTGAAAAGTTTTGTGGCCAGCTTTACCGGCAATCTCAATCAGTTAAGTACTGCTGCTGATGCATTCGGCATGTCGGCTAAGGCGCTTGATGGCTGGACAAAAGCGGGTCAAGCATTCGGGGTGAGCGCAAATGAGATTGTCGGGGCATTTTCACGCATTAATGATGCCAAAGCCCGGTTAAAATCAGGTGTTGCGCTTGATCCGGCGCTTGAGACGCTGTTAAAAACGGCGTCACAAGCGGGTGTGGATATTGATATTGCCTCAGAAAGTACCGAATCCATCATGCGCAAGCTGACCGGTGTTTTTCCCAGGCTCAATAAAGATCAGCAGCAAGCCTATGGCGGTGAGCTTGGGTTCGGGTACGCCGCGTAACAATGGTTCTCATCCGGTCACGCACTCAAAGATGTGGATAAATTTACAGCCAATTCAGGTGTGGATGATAAATCTGTTGCCGCTGCGCGTCGTTTCCGTGAGCAGTGGACAGAGATAAGCCAGAGTTTTGAGAAAACAGGCTACATTCTGTTTAATGCCCTTTTGCCGTACATCAATCAATTCAATATCTGGCTAAAGGATTTAGCTGATTGGATGAATAAGCATCCGGAAGAGATTAAAAAAGCGGTCAGCGGTTTTCTCGATAAGATGAGCTTTATTATTTCAGTCGCTAATCAGGCTGCGGATGTGGTAGGTGGTTGGAGTAATGTCATCATTGGTCTGATTGGGTTGAAGTTTGCGGGATGGCTGTGGGGAATTTATCGCGCGGCTTCATCTATGCTGAAAATGGGGAAAGGTGGCGGCGGATTGCTAGGCAAAGGGGCTATAGGGAAAGCCGGAATATACGGCGCTATCGGGTATGCGTTATATGATCCTGTAGAGTCAGTCGCGACTTCGATTGTCGGAGAGGAGACCAAAAATACACTGGATTCGTATGGGGTTTATCTGGCAAGCGACTGGACGCCTTTTTTTAGTAAAAAAGAATATGAAGCTTATCAGGCAAAACTGGAGGGCAAAGCCTCTAAGCCAGATAAGACCGTAGTTAAAGAAGTCAAAGAGGAAGAAAAACGCAGCGAAAACGACCGTATTATTCGGGCAGAGGATGAACGACAGCAGCGGCTGGAATACAGTAATAATTGGTTAAAAACCGCGTTAGATAAGCTGACCGATTCAATTAATAAGTTAATTGATTTGTTGATCCCTCAAGCTGTGGTAGATGTATTGTCAAAGGATGACATTTCATCAAATACTACCGGCATGAAATTACTGGGTTGGCTATCACCGAAATTAGCGCAACTTGAGCAGCAGTTCGGGTTACCGGGGGGTTTATTACGTAGTGTTGCCATGACGGAATCGGGAGGTAATCAGTATGCTGTGTCCAAAGCAGGTGCCAGGGGCTTATTTCAATTTATGCCAGGTACAGCTAGAAATTTTGGGTTAAAGGATGATGACGTCTTTGATCCGGTGAAATCTTCGGAGGCTGCGGCAAAATATTTATCTCAGCTAATGAGAATGTTTGATGGCGATTTGAGTAAAGCGCTGGCGGCTTATAACTGGGGACAGGGAAATGTTCTTCGTAAAGGACTGAGTGCCGCACCAAAAGAAACCCGCGATTATATCCCAAAAGTCTTGGCGAATATGCCGCAACCTGGCGCTCATGTGGCGGCACAACGTTGTTCGAATACGGTAAATAACAACCGAACCTCCTCTGTTTCTGAGAGTTACCACATCGGAACTATTCAAGTTAGCTCTAACGCTAACAATGTAAAAGGCGTGGTTGACGATGCCCGACAGAAAATAGGTGGATCAACGCTAGCAACAAGTTATTCAACGGGGGTAACCGGATAATGGCATTTTCTCTCAATCAAACAACGGTACTTAGCGCGTTCCGTAGCGGCAATCTGCTGTCTGCTGTTAACAGTATGATATCCCCAGGGTATGGTATTTATTATGCATCCGGACAGAACGTTGGTGATAAGCCGTTTACGCCTACCTCATTCATTGCAGTAGAAGTCACACGAGAGGCATCTATCACCACTGCACCGATAGAGAAAGGTGGCTACACATCGTACAACAAAGTGCAGCGGCCCGGTGAAGTTCATGTGACATTTTCATTTGAAGGATGGACCGGCTTTTCTGGTTCTATGCCTAATCTGACAAATCTCACGTTAACGTCCCGTTCTGATGTCCTGGAGACACTGAATAAGATGGTATCCAGTGCCGAAATTTACGATATCGAAACACCCGATACCACTTACACAAGTTACGATTTGATTAAGTACGATTATCGGATAAAGCAGGATAACGGCGTCACATTGCTGATTGTGACCGCAGTTTTCCAAGCCGTACAAGACATTGCTGAAGTGACGATGAGCAGCAATGTTGCTAATAAGTCAAATACAACAAAGAATGAGACGGCTAAAGGTCCAAGCAAAAACACTGAACAAAAAACAGGTGCAACAAAACACGCTACATTATCCGATGTCAAAAAGGCCCTGACTGGATTAAAAAAATCGGTTTCTAGTGCTGCAACACAAGTTGCCGATAAAGTTTCATCCGGTTTCCAGCGTGCGACAGAAACGATTACCGGTCCGTTAAATGATTCTGTATTGAGTGCCACTAACCACCTCAATGATGCAGTAGAAGAATTATCGAGGAAATTGACGTGATTGAAATAGCGCTCAGGGCGGCCAAGGCTCAGGAGTTCACGGTGACATTGAATGAGCAGTCATGCATGATACGCCTCAATCAACGTAGCACGGGTTTATATATGGACTTAACTGTAAATGATAAACCTGTATTGCAGGGAGTTGTGTGTCTCAACTGCAATAAAATGGTTCGTTACAGTTATTTACGATTCCAGGGTGAGTTGTTTTTTGCTGATCTGGATGGTTCATCCGATCCCCTTTGGGAAGGGTTAGGGCAGCGCTACAAATTATATTACCTTTTCCCAAGAGAGGTGACTCCATGACGTACAAGCAACGCAATATCAAAGTTGAATTTCAGCTAGTTGACGGCAAGACATTTGATGATAGCGGTAACAATATACTGACTATCGAAAATGCACGCGCTTATGTCAACATAGCGGCGTGGGGCGGCATATCAGGGACACAAATAACATTACAAATCTGGGGGTTAACAACCAGTCAAATGGCAACGTTGAGCTATCGCGGGATCTGGATTGGTAGTGCAAAATTCAACTTAATGCGTGTATGGGCGGATGGTAATGCCATATTCGAGGGTTTTATCAGTGATGCTTATGCAGATTTTAATCAGTTACCTGATGCCCCCCTGACGATAACAGCCAGTGTGATGTTTGGCCTAAGAGCAAAGGAAGTTGAACCGTTCACTGCATCGGGAGATGTGGATATTGTCGATATTATTACTGCAATGGCTAAAAAAGCCGATCTAACGGTTGAAAATTATGGCGCCAAAGGTGTTATCTCAAATCCTAATTTTACTGGAAATGTTGTTAATCAAATCCAGCAAGCCGCAAATGCGTTAGATATAGATACTGACTTCGGGATTGATAAAGTGACTATTTGGCCGCATGGTCAACCGAAAGTTGAAAAATTGTTATTTACGTCTTCCAAATATGGGTTGATTGGCTATCCCATATTTACTGGCGTGGGAATAACAGCAACTACCCTTTTCAGTAATGAAATTATTTTAGGTCGTAAGATACAAATAGAAACCTCTTTACCGAACGCTAGCGGCACTTATCTGATAACAGGGGCGGAGCACTATCTCACATCCTGGCTTGATGGTGGTCAGTGGCACACATCATTTAACGGTACTCCCGTAAAAGAGGAGGGTGACAACAATGCCAAAATTGACAACAAAGCCAGCTGATTTTTGTAGTGAGGCGAATACCCTTGATTTTGTTATGAGGCAATTTCTCAGTCAGCATGTTTTTATCACTTTGGGTCTTATCATTAAATCGAATGGGAAAACCGTAGATGTCAAGCCGATGGTGCATAATATGACGGGAACCGGGAGAAAAATCGAGAATGGAATAATCTATAATGTTCCAATATTTCGCCTCCAGCGTGGTAACAGTGCTGTCATTATGAATCCAGTGATTGGTGATATTGGTCTAATTGCTATCTGTGATCGTGATATCAGTAGCGTCAGAGCAACAAAAGCACCGGCATTGCCAGGTTCAAAAAGAACACACAATTATTCAGACGCAATTTATCTGGGTGGAGTTTTAAACGCAGAACCACAACAATATGTTGAATTCGTAGATAATCAGATAAATATTGTCTCACCGAATAAAATTAACGTAGTCGCATCGACAACGGAAATTACTTCATCAAATTCAATCACAATAAACTCACCATCTATTATATTAAATGGTGCGGTTATTCAAGGTGGTGGCGGTAACGGTGGAAATGCAACATTCGGTGGAACCGTAACAGCGAAGGGTGAAATTACAGGAAATGGGATTAAACTTTCATCGCACGTTCATGGTGGTGTAGAATCTGGAGGTTCAAAAACCAACAAGCCGGAATAAAAATATGTGTAGAAATCTAACATTAAATATTATTGTTGCGGGGGCTTTGTTTGCCAGCGTGTTTAGCGCCGGGGCAGAAAACAGTGACATTTCTCGGCAGGAAAAGATTTCCGCTATGTGTATGTCCCAGTCTATATTCCAGCAGTATGCCGCGAGTGCAGGACTGAACTATATAGATCCTTCTACTCCCGCAGAAGAGGTCCTGTTACGAACAGGAAGTTACTCGACTGAAAGCCCGGTATATAAAGCTCAAAAGGAAAATGCTGTAAATCAAGGAATAAAATTGATGCTAAACGAGAAACAAGTAATGAATGTTATCCGGTATTACTATGAGAACCGTGATGAAGCAATGTTGTCTCAGGGAGAAGAGGCTTCATCCGTTTTTCAGCAGCTATGTGTCGTTAATCCAAAGCGTTATCTTCCTAGCTACAACACGTTAAAAGCGGCGGGAAAAATATAGAATCTGTTGATTTTTAAACCCCAAGCTAGGGATGGTAAACATGAAACATTTTGATACATCACAGAACAATAAAATCACAACTTTGGTTGTGAAACCAGTTGAACTAGGGGTTCAATGACGCTAATATAGCCTCAGCTATATATATCAATTTGATAACTGATAATCATCTATCGAGGGGGGGTATATGCCAAAAAGATTGGTAAATCCTGAAAAGATTAATGAGGTTTTCGCTCATTTGAACGAGAACTCAAATAATCACACCCTTTATATTGCTCTGTCTAAGGGTATCGACATTACCGATCAGATAAACGGATTGGCACTTGCACCTGGTTATCGTATGGTTCGTGTTGATGGCCGCCTTAGTGATCGGATTAGTCAGTCTCATTTCGAACTTGCTTTGCTTAATGATGTATCTAAAGAGGTTGCTTATTATAATCGGGTGGTTATACAGCCTGATGTTGTATTAAATTGCCGCCCTGTAACTCAAATTCTCGTTTGGCGTATCAGGACGCCTCAGCATCGAGCAGCTTTACGTGATTTAGCTGGTAAGGTGTTCTTTGATTACTTGATTGATCAGTACAATGTGATTGTGTCTGATATGAATCAGACTACTGATGGTATGGCATTCTGGCAGGATAGAATGTACGACGCGCTAGCATACAATATGCATGTTTATGCTTATGACATGATCACATGTGAGTTGCGTAAAATCTTGACACAAGATGATGTTAGTCGACAAGAAATGTGGTTATGGGGAGATCCAGAACACTATCAAAATAGACTAGCAATAATTTCTAAAAACGAGCTACCAATACCAAACGAATAAATTAAGCCCGCCCCTCGCGGGTTTTGTTTTATCTATGCCGCTTAATTGCGGTTTTTTTATTTCTATAAGGATCGAAAATGCAAACTCGCTCATTTCTTCTTGATATCAAATCATGGGATTTAACGTTAGATGATTCTGGAAATATCTCTATTACTGATAACCCTTATGCTGTGGCTCAGGATGTCGCTTGTGCCTGTAGTACATATCTGGGAGAGTGTTGGTACGACACAACATTAGGTCTTCCTTATTATCAGCGCATTCTTGGTCATTGGCCCGGAATTCAATTAATTAACAGCAAAATGCAACAAGAAGCAATGAAGTTACCTTATGTTCAGTCTGCCATTTGTAAAGCTATAAGCGGGGACGAAAGAACTATTGTGGGCACGATGACAATAACGGACACGAATAATCAATCAGCGGTGGTAAATTTCTGATGACTAACTCTGTAGTACTGACAACAAGTGTTCCTAGCGTAACATTTACAAAGACTGGTTTAACTGTACCCGACGAAGTTGATATTTTAAATGGGCGGCTAAATGATTTGGCTACCGCAATGGGCGGTGCAATGAGTACCAGTTTGACAACACCGCAGGGTCAAATGGCAATGAGTGATACGGCTATCATTGCTGACAAGAACGATCAGTTACTTGCTATCGTCAATCAGATTAACCCGGATTATGCAACTGGACGTTTCCAAGATGCCATTGGGCGGATTTATTTTTTAGACCGAATTCCAGCATCGGGAACAACGGTAACAGCAACATGTACCGGGTTAGTTAATACAGTTATTTCAATTGGTAGTATTGCTCAAGATAAAAAAGGGTATCTTTATCATTCAATAACAGAGGCTAAGATCCCTGACAGCGGCTCTGTTGATGTTGTTTTCCAAAACTCAACAACAGGGCCGTTAGCATGCCAAATTGATGATTTGAACACGATTTATAGCTCAGTACCTGGCTGGTCTGGTATCAGTAATGCGAGTGCTGGCGTACCTGGCACAGATGAGGAAACTCGTGCTAATTTTGAGTATCGTCGTAAACAATCTGTTGCTAAAAATGCGACAAACTCATTACATGCCATTTATGCGGCAATATTAGAAGTAAATGGGGTAGCAGACTCATACGTTATTTCAAATGATACTTCGGTAGTAAAAACAGTCGGGGTATCAAAATACAAAATAGCGCCGAACTCTCTTTATATTGCTGTGTATGGGGGAAAGACTGAGGATGTCGCTAGAGCAATCTGGAAGAAAAAGCCTCCAGGTATTCCTACGAACGGGAATACAACTCACACCATTGTGGATGATGAAAACTATGTTCAGCCTTACCCTGAATATGAAATTAAATATGTGATACCGACGCCCATTCGTGTTTATGTTGACGTCTCACTTGCTGATAGCGATTACCTTCCTGCTGATATTGAAACGCAAGTTAAATCAGCTATAGCGCAAGCATTTAACGGTGAAGATGGTGGAACGCGAGCAAGAATAGCATCTACATTATTTGCTGGTAGATATTATTCAGGCGTTTATAACATAGATACATCAAGTGTTGATATTTACAGCATTACACTTAGCCGTGACGGTACTGCTTATTCAACATCAATTAGTTTTGGTATTGATGAAATCCCAACGCTTGACACTGATAATATATCCGTAAAATTAGTAGGTTCATAAATGGAAAATGTGGAAACAACTATTCTTGCTCAGTATGCTGCTAGCCCAAAACTCAACTCACTTATTCGAAGTTTCAATGCCGCTGTTTCCTCTGCTGAATTTATTAATACATTTTACGACCTGATTTGGAATATTGACACAGCAAACACGTATGGGCTGGATGTGTGGGGAAAAATAGTGAATGTTAGCAGATGGTTGACTGTTAATGAAAATGCAAAATATCTGGGATTTGGTGAAGCTTTTCTGAGTATTTCGACAACAACAGATCCAGACCCATTTGGCCAAGCGCCATTTTACGCCGGGGAATCAAAAACAAAAACTATTGAACTATCAGATCAGATGTATCGAAAGCTGATTATGATGAAAGCCATGTCAAATATATCTGATTGCACTATACCAAACATCAACAGAATGCTTGTTTATATGTTTAGCGATAGCGGACGTGCATATATCACTGATGATGGAAATATGAAGATGAGTTATGTATTTGAATTTCAGCTATCAACAGCAGAATTAGCAATTGTTCAAACATCAGGAATACTACCATATCCAGCCGGTGTCAGCGTCTCTATTGTTGAAAGAATACCGAAAAATGAAATTAACTGAAAAACCTACTCTTATTACTGTTCCGTTCGCAAAAGATGGAAACTATAACGAAATTGCAACAAAGTCTACTGAAAACAGTTTGGCGAAAGGTATAGCTACATATCAGAGCGGTTTTCCTCCGTTAACGATGACAGCAATATCTGCTGGTGGAATTCCCCCATCTGGCAAGGATATGAACGGGATATTGAATGATATTACTGCCGCAATACGTTATTCAATGTCTGGTGGCCTGTATTCGTATGATGCTGATTTTAGCGCTGCCACTGATGGTTATCCTAAAGGGGCTATTGTTGCCAGTTATGATGGAAGTAAAATTTGGTGGAATGGGGTAGAAGATAACAATACAGATCCGGATAGTACATTAGCTTCCGGTTGGAAAAATCTGTTAGCAGATCCTAACGGGTTATTTCTACAGAAAGCCAATAACTTATCTGATATTAATAACAAAGCGACAGCGCGTAATAATTTAGGACTGGGAGAGCTTGCAACTCAAGATTTTATTCCCGATGCCACATTAGCCCAAAAAGGAATTATTCAGCTTACTGACAAAACAGGCAACAGTAATATACTTGCAGCAACTCAGAAACTTGCTTCCGATGTAAATGATAATGCAAATAGTAAACTCGCTAAAAATCAAAATGGCGCTGACATCTTCAATAAAACTGAATTTGTAAAAAATATCGGTTTATCGGAAACGGTAGAATTGGCGAAAAGTGCCGTGCCGAGTAGTCGGAAAATTAACGGGAAGCCGTTGGCTGGGGATATTAGTTTGAATGCTGAAGATGTGGGAAGTTATGCTAAATCTGAGAGCGATAATACTTTCTTGCGTATTTCTAGCAATAAAACCGCAACTGTTGGCAGTTTACTGATTGACAGTAAAACTCCTTTTCCTAAATTGCGTTTCAAATCGAAAGATGGGTATGTATTGGGAATTAACGGTTCTGAAGGGAAATTGTTGCATATCTATTCTGACGATCCCAAAAATCAGCGGCGTTACAATATATTAACGCCTGAGAAAAGTGGTACTCTTGCATTACAAAATACAGCTATAAAATCCGAAAATGGCTGGTGGCAATGTGGAGATACGGGGATAATTATTCAATGGGTTAAAGTCCCATCAGCTCAACAATCATGGATAAAGGTAAATTATCCAATTTCTTTTAAAAATAAGCTTTTTGGCTATATTGCAAGCATGTCGAGTATCAATACATCAACTGGTCACACATTAGTACGTAATGCAACACTATCGACATTTGAATATCAAGCAGGCACTCCCAACAATGATGAGAATCCAGGCAAAGTTGTACATATATTATTTTGGGGGGTATAAATGGTCTATTTTTCCAGAAAAGAATGTGTTTTTTATAATGAAGCTCATGAAGAGTGTGTTGAAATAACAGCAGAAAAACATAATGAATTACTTGACGGTCAATCGCGCGGTTTTGCTATCGTCAGTGATAAAGACGGTTATCCAATTCTTACAAAACAAGCGCCATCTGTTTACCACAAATGGGATAGTGAAAAGTGGATAATATCAGAAAGTGATAAAATAAAGCTCAGACGGGAACAGCAGCAGCAAGCAGAACATAAGAAACAGCAACTTATGCTCACGGTAAGTAAACAGATCGCTCCGTTACAAGATGCTGTAGATTTGGGGATGTCGAGTGATGAGGAAAAATCGCTGTTAGCAGAGTTAAAAAAATATAGAGTATTATTGAACCGCGTTGATGTTAATTCAGCCTCAGATATTAACTGGCCCGAAAAACCCTTAGAATAATGGAATCAGGGCCAATTGAACCGACCCCCAATAGCTAGATAAGTCTAATCAAATGTGGTTTTTCTGCACTACTCTGATTGAATCGTCCTCAAAATGTTGGATAACCATCCAACATTTAAAGGTGTAGTCCATTTATGCTTTAGTCTATTAGATAATCATCAACCCACCAGGATAATACTTAATCCAGTCAATAGCAGCATTGGGGTTAAATGGCTCAATACTCAGTCCTTCCAGGCATTGCCAGAGTTCCTGGGTGTTCTGGGCGGTAATAACAATACAGTCCGGCATCACCCGGATTTTTAGTGGCATTCCGAAGGTAAATCCCGCCTCCTGTAACCATTTTCCTTTTAAAGAAATACCGTTTTTAGCTACCTTGCCAAAACGTTCAGCTTGGGAAATTCGCTGAATTGTTTTATTATCGCGTTTAGCCATAATTAACTACCTTATATAGTTAGTTGTGGTAAGCAGGGTTATCGGGTGGCAGCCCGGTAGCTCTGCGTCAGTGAAAATAGTCTCTCAATGTTGGATTATGAACGATAGGTCACTTTTCTGCAATAAAAATATGACCTATAGTTTACCTAGATTTTTCGTTTTCAGGCAGTCCATTGAGGGCATCATTCCAGTGTTGATCCCGTTCTATATTATTCACTATTTTGCTGATCCATGTTTCTGATTTGCCCCACCGTATAGCCAGTTCGCGGCGCGTCCAGCCTTTTCGTTTCATCTCAGACTTAAACAATTCTGGCGGTATACGTTTCAAAATTACTCCCACAAATATAAACTGTTTATCGGCACATCATAGTATAGCCATTTCGCCGATAGGGTGACATTGGTAAATAAAATGACCGTTTAAGTGGCACAAACCGAACTCCATGAACATAGGATATGCCACACCAGAAATACCGATTACTAAGGCGATTGTATATGAAGTTGAGTTACATGTGTGCATCAGAAGCTGGTGGTATCAGGTGCTGGATTTATAAATAATGCCATATGAAGCAGAGATCTGATGAGGCATTTTATTTTGCACTACGCATTATGATAGAGGTGTTGGCCCTTTTAATGAGCATAGTATTAACACCTGACTGTGAGGAGTTGGTTGCTGTGCTACGGGCATAAAAAAACCAACCTAATTATGGTTGGTTTTTCCAAAAGCTCCGCGGCTCCTTTGCGTATTCTTTTGTGTCCCTTCATCGTCCGGTCAGTGTCCAATCAACTTTGCTAACTCACTGTTTTTAAAGCTGTTGTCCTATCACTGTCCCTACTAATTTGGTGGAGCTGGCGGGAGTTGAACCCGCGTCCGAAATTCCTACATCCTTGGTACTACATGCTTAGTCTAATCTTTACATTCGCTTGCCAACTGCGGATAGACACGCCACTAACAAACTAGCCTGATTAAATTTAACGCTTCAACCCCAGGCAAGGCATCCACGCGATCTCTTTTGGGTTTGACCTCTCTTGATCCCCGTCCTAAGAGCGGAGGCTAGGGAGAAAGGGCTCTGCGCAGGTTATTAAGCTGCTAGTGCGTATTTTTCGTCGTTTGCGACTATTTTTTTGCGGCTTTTTACGAGGCCAACCGCCCCTCGGCATGCACCTTGGGTTTCGCGAATCCCGTCGAATCCAGAATCAGCCCCAAGTGTCTTAAACGCAAGTATATCAGAATACTAAACCATAATGCCAGAATTTATCGCCCTGCATTCTTCATAATACGCGCTTTGTCTAATTTCCATTCACGTTCTTTAATGTCCGAACGTTTGTCGTGTGCCTTTTTACCTTTTGCTACGCCAATTTTGACTTTACTCCAGGCGTTTTTCCAATAGAGAGATAAGGCAACAACAGTATAACCTTCACGATTAACTCGACCATATAATGAGTCAAGTTCGCGCTGATTAAGTAAGAGTTTGCGTGAACGCATTGGATCACAAACGACATGGGAAGAAGCTACATTTAACGGGGTGATGGTGGCACCAAAAAGATAAGCGTCGCCATCTTTGAGCAAAACGTAACTGTCGCTGATGTTGGCTTTACCAGCGCGCAGTGATTTGACTTCCCATCCTTGTAACGAGAGACCCGCTTCAAATTCTTCTTCAATGAAGTATTCGTGACGAGCTCGTCTATTCATGGCAATGGTTGCCGAACCGGGTTTGTGTGCTTTTTTCTTTGTCATAGTGTATGCATTATACTGAATGGTTTGGTGAAAGAAATCTTTTCCCGCGCATATTTGCTGATTAATGCGTGTTTATTGCATTATACGCTGACAGTTTTTTCTTTGATCACGTATAGGTGATATTATTTGCTACAATTAAGCCTTACAGGAAATTATATGCCACAGATTAGTCGCTCTGCGTTAGTACCGTACAGCGTGGAACAAATGTATAAATTGGTCAATGATATCGGTTCTTACCCGGATTTTTTGCCGGGGTGTGTCGGCAGTCGGGTGCTGAGTGTTAGCAGTAACGAAATGACTGCATCAGTCGATGTTTCGAAAGCGGGTATAAGTAAGACTTTTGTTACCCGGAATATTCTGGCCGATAACCAAAGCATTAATATGCAATTGGTCGACGGGCCTTTTCGTAAGTTGATGGGAGGCTGGCAGTTCATACCATTGAGTGAAGATGCCTGTAAAGTTGAGTTACACCTTGATTTTGAATTCACTAATAAGCTGATTGAATTGGCTTTCGGTAAGATTTTTAAGGAGCTGGCTGGAAGTATGGTGCAGGCTTTTACTCTGCGTGCACGTGAGGTTTATCGTGTCTGATATCAATATCGAAGTTGTTTATGCATTGCCTGATCGCCAATATCTGCGTACGGTGAAATTGACTCAAGGCGCAACTGTTGAGCAGGCAATAGTTGCATCAGGTTTGCTGACTTTGCGTAATGATATTGATTTGCAAAAGAATAAAGTTGGGGTTTATAGCCGTCCTGTCAAGTTGACGGATATTTTGGAAGAGGGTGATAGGGTGGAAATTTACCGCCCATTATTGGCTGATCCAAAAGAAATGCGTCGTAAGCGTGCTGAGCGGGCTAAAAATAATGCTCAATAATTACCATAGACAGTCAGTCATCTATTTTTTTGACTGACTGTCTATTTATATCTCTTTGGTTATTGAAGATCTTCGGTAAGTGAATTTTCGTTTTTAATATCAGTCAGTACACCATTACTGTCAAATGTCAGGGTCAGAGTTTGCTGAGTCACTTTTTCGTGCCCAGGTTGCTGACGAAATACATAAAACCACGTTTGAGTTCCAAACGGGTCTTGTAACATCGGTGTTCCTAATGTGTAAGCTACCTGTTGCTGGGTCATTCCCTTGTGGATTTTTGATACACTAGTCGGTGTTAGGTAGTTCCCCTGATTAATGTCAGGGCGATAAACAGCCCGTTCCAACGTAGAGCAACCCGCAGTCAGCATGACAAATGATACAGCAGCGGCAGTCAACATTTTACAGCGCATGGTAATTACATTCCTTTAGGAGTCAGGAGGTTGATAATAATAGACCTTGACGAGATTGAAAACCTTTATACCCGTTATCTTTCAAGTTGCCTCTTTGTTGGCTGCGCTCACTCACCCCGGTCACATAGTTACCTATACTCCCGGGGATTCGTTCTCTTGCCGTCGCGATGCATCTTGAAATCCAGAGGGTATACAAGCTTTAGCTATGACCCTAAATATACGCAAAAGTTGTATCAGATTACGCGGCAAGCAGCTCTTTAGCGTTTGCCAGGGTATTTTTTGTCACTTCACTGCCTGCGAGAAGCCGCGCTAGCTCTTGTAATCTGGATTTTTTATCCAGCAATTGCATTTGAGTTTCAGTTTCTTCACCATCAGTCTGTTTACTGACATAAAAGTGTTGGTGACCACAACCGGCTACTTGAGGCAGGTGGGTGACGCACATAACCTGTGTAGATTCGCCTAATTGACGTAACAGACGGCCGACAATTGCAGCTGTTGGGCCACTGATACCAACATCTACTTCATCGAAAATCAAGGCGGACGTTTCCATTTTCTTAGCCGTTATAACCTGAATTGCCAGCGCAATACGGGAAAGTTCACCACCTGAAGCAACTTTTGCGAGAGATTGGTGTGGCTGACCGGGGTTAGTGGTGACGTTAAATTCAACTTTATCTGAACCATCAGCATTCAGATGTTCAGGTGCAAAAGAGACATCAATGGTAAAGCGACCATGAGGCATGGCGAGTTGATGCATACTGTGAGTAATGAGTTCACTTAGTTCTTTAGCATATTGTTGGCGAACCAGATGCAATTTTTCTGCAACTTCCAATGCCTGCTTATGGTGTTTATTAACCTGCTCGCTAAGGTGGGTGCAGTCATCTTCTTGCTGCGCCAGTAATTGCTGTTCTTCTAATAATTGTTGATGTAGTGAAGGAAGTTCTTCTGGTACAACGTGGTGTTTGCGGGCCACTCTAATTTGTTGTGAAATTTTTTGTTCCAGCTCAAAAAGACGATTTGGGTCCATATCCAGTTGATCACCGTAGTGGCGGAGTTCATCGCTGACTTCATTAATTTGAATGGATGCTTCTTCCAACATAGTGAGTAATTGACTGAATTTATTATCCATAGTGATGAGTTCTGCCAGTTCGTGTTTGGCGTAGTTCAGCAGACTGGTAATATTTTGTTCATCGTTATCACTAAGTAACTGGAGTGCGGTTTGGCTGACAGACAGTAGCTGACCACGGTTTGCTAGCCGTTTATATTCATTATCTTGTTCTTGATATTCACCTGATTGTGGTGCCAGCTCATTAAGTTCTTTTAAGTGATACTCCAGTAACTGTTGACGAGATTGACGTTCAAGCGCCTGTTGTTGGAATCGAGCCAGATCCTGACAACTTTGGTGCCATTGATGATATGCCTGTTTCATTTCATTTTGCAGATTGAATTGATTAGCGTAAGTGTCAAGCAGGCGTTTTTGGTGGCCGTTATTTAATAGTAATTGATGGGCATGCTGACCGTGAATTTGAATAAGGTGGGTACCCAATTCGCGTAATTGGGAAATCGGTACGGCAGTGCCATTGATAAAGCCTCTGGAACGACCATCTGACGTTATTGTACGGCGTAGTAAGCATTCATTACTGTCATCAAGTTGGTGTGCTTCTAGCCATTGGCGAGCAGAAGGCGTATCAGAAAGAGAAAACCGGGCACAAATATCAGCACGAGAAGCCCCGCTACGCACCATATTGGCCTCACCACGATTACCCAGACATAAACCTAATGCATCAATTGCGATGGATTTACCCGCGCCGGTTTCACCTGTGATGGCTGTCATGCCTGGCTGGAAGTCAATTTCAAGCTCACGAACAATGGCAAAATTGCTAATGGTTAACTGGGTGAGCATCACACTTCTCCTGTGTATAAAAACACCTCTGTATCTTCATACAGTATAAACTGGTTTTTTATACAGTAAAGTAGTGAAACCTAATTTTTTAGAACATTTTTTTAGACCAGCTTAGTTTTGTACTTAATGTGTTGAAGTAATTATAGTCTTGAGGATGAATGAGATTGAGCTTCTGTTTGCTGCGGCTAATAATTACATCCTCTCCATCCTGTATAGGTAGAACTATTTGGCTATCGCAACTGACTTCATAATCGTTGCTATTTTGGGAAAATTTCAGCCTGATGCTGCTTTCACTGCTGATAACCAATGGCCGAGAAGACAATGTATGTGGGAACATCGGTACCAGGACGATAGCATCCAGATTTGGTGTCAGAATTGGCCCACCTGCGGAAAGCGAGTAAGCTGTGGAACCAGTTGGCGTTGCGATAATTAGTCCGTCAGAACGTTGGGAAAAGGCAAAACGTTCATCAATATAGACTTCGAATTCAATCATATGTGCCACTTTCCCCGGATGGAGTACGACTTCGTTGATAGCGGTACTGATACGAGGTTTCTGGCCGTTTCTTCTGACTTGAGCTTCTAGTAGGAAACGGTGTTCGTTCCGATATTCGCCATCCAATACTTCAGAAAGTTGTTGCAAAGCATTATCAGGATCTAAGTCGGTCAGAAAACCTAGATTGCCTCTGTTAATACCAATGACTTTAATGTTATAACGGGAAAGGACCCGGGCAGCGCCCAACATATTGCCGTCACCACCAACAACGACAGCTAAATCAGCTTGTTTGCCAATTTCAGTCAGACCGCCAGTTTGTGCATCTTTTAAACCAATGTCTTTGGCAATCTGACGATCAATAATGACAGAATAACCTTTGGATTTTAACCAATGATAAAGCATCTCATGAGTAGCAAGTGCTTCTGGGTGGCGAGGATGACCAACAATACCTATGCATTTGAATTTTTTATTCATCGTTGTAATTGCCTTCTAGCAAGAGGTTTTATCCTCACAATACGGCGGGTTCCCTTGAATCCCCAGTTTAGATCCCCATAATAGGCTAAGTAGCGAGATTAATGCCAAATACGCGGAGATATTCATGAGTAGTAAAGAACAAAAAATGCCTGACGAGCAAGTCTCGGAAGATATGGAAGTTGTATCTGAACAGCAAAATAGTGCGGATAAAGCAGAAGCATCAGAGACAGAAAGCGTTGTTGATCCGCGTGTCGCAGAGCTGGAAGAACAGCTCAAGCAGGCGCAACAACGTGAACGTGATGCCATTTTGCGTGCTAAGGCTGAAGTTGAAAATATCCGTCGTCGTACTGAGCAAGATGTGGAAAAAGCCCATAAGTTTGCGTTAGAAAGATTTGCCAATGAACTGTTGCCAGTGATTGATAATCTTGAGCGCGCTTTGGAGGTGGCAGATCGTACTAATACCGAAATAGCACCTATGGTTGAAGGCATCGAGCTGACGTTGAAGTCTTTCCTTGGGGCTGTGGGTAAATTTGGTATTGAAGTTGTTGGCGACACAAATGTTCCTTTTAATCCTGAAATTCATCAGGCTATGACCATGATGGAATCCGATCAGCATGAACCAAATCATGTCATGATGGTCATGCAGAAAGGGTATACCTTAAATGGCCGTTTGTTACGCCCGGCAATGGTAGCTGTATCAAAGTAATTTTAGCTCAGTAGTAATTTTAGTTCAGTAATAAGTATCAATGCCGCTCCAACAGGGGCGGCATTTTTTTATTGTGGCAACTCAGGTGTCCAGTTAATTGGCGCGATGCCTTGTTTTTCTAGCAATGCATTGGCTTTTGAAAAGTGTTTGCAGCCAAAGAACCCTCTGTGAGCAGATAGTGGAGATGGATGAGGTGCTTTGAGAACATGGTGTTTATTAGCATCAATAAAGTAGCCCTTTTTCTGAGCGTGGGAGCCCCAAAGCAGAAAAACGACGCCTGAACGGTGCTCATTGATAGCGGCAATGACTTTATCAGTGAAAGTTTCCCACCCCAGATTCGCGTGGGAGTGTGCATTACCACGTTCTACGGTGAGTACGGTATTGAGTAGTAACACCCCTTGTTTAGCCCAACTGACTAGGCAACCGTGATTTGGATGCTGGAAGTCAGGTATATCGGATGCCAGCTCTTTGTACATATTAACCAGAGAAGGTGGCGCAGGAATACCCGGTTGTACAGAAAAAGAGAGGCCATGTGCCTGATTGGGGCCGTGGTAAGGGTCTTGCCCAAGTATCACCACCTTAATATCAGCCAATTCGGTGTAGCGGAATGCATTAAATACATCCTGTTGTGGCGGATAAATAGTTTTACCTGCCTGACGTTCTTTTGCGACATAGGCCAGCGTGTCGAGAAAATAGGGCTGTTTTTTCTCGTTACCGATTACGTCGTGCCATGTGAGGGGTGCGGACATAGTAAATCCTTTTTATATAATTACCAAATGGATGTTGGCTTACCGATTACAAAATTAGAGGAAAACCTTTGATGCATACTAAAACTAAATTCTTGATAACTATTTCAATGTTGTAAAGTATTTTTGAAAGTTTATCCAAAAAATTGCTTTGAGGTTAGCTATAGAAACTTATTTAAAACGTAAGGTAGCAGTATGTTTTATAGTAACTATATGAAATTAACTGTTTTGAATCAATGAGTATCCTCATTTGTGTGGGTATATAGGAATGAGGCATATTGTTTTGACCAAATAACCAAGATAAGTCATTGATAATTTGGTTTATTGTGCGAACGTAGAGATAGAAATGATTAAAGGTATTTAACACTGTGAAGGGCCAGATTGTGGTTAAGGATAAGCTGGATCGTTTGAATATTGTATGAAGCCAAAACAGTATTTGTTGTAAGTAGTCAGTTCACTTTGACTCTTTTCTGGCTATTTATTGACAAATAATAGGTAGAAATTTCTCTGTTATCAGAGAGAAGAATCACAGGTGGTTAATTTTATTAACAAAATTTAAACATTGATTTAACTTAATGGCGTTCCCTGCCGATAGATTAGTTGTACTGATTAAATCGTCGATTATTTTCAGCTATCCTTAGGGGAATTTTATGAGTTTATCAATTGAAATGAATCTATCAGTCGATTCAAGTTTTCCCGTTTTAAATAATCTTCAACTTGTTACACCGCCTTCTGTTCCAGACCAGAATATTGAAAAAACGACCACTGAAGTTTTTTCCCTCTCGGAAATAACTAAACAAAATAATAGAGTCTATCAATCATTAATTAATGAACAGAGTATTAACGTTAATTTAAAGTCAATCACAGGAATTAAGTCTGAGCAAATTAGTGGTAAGCAATCTCATGAGATTGATTATATGTTGACCTTAATTTCTGATGATGTTTACATACGCACCACGATGGGAATAGGTGATTATGTTCGTCTTTCTGATGGTGAATTATTAAAGGCAGGAATAGAGCCGGCAAATTTAAGGGATGAAACAACAGGCTTTCAGGCAGGTATTTATCGGAATGACGATCTCTACATAGTGGCTTTTGTGGGCACTAATGATTTGAAGGATATATTAACTAATTTACGACAAGGTTTTGGATTTGATGAAGCTCAATATCATCAAGCAATTGATTTAGCTCGTACTGCCAGAATAGCATTTGGGGAAAACTTGTTATTTACTGGGCACTCTTTGGGAGGTGGATTAGCCGCGACAGCCGCATTATCAATTGGAAAGCCTGCGGTAATATTTAATTCAGCTGGTGTTTCTGACAATATGATGAAAAATTTGGGTTTTTCACCTCAAGAGGGTAGGGCTATCGCTGAAAATGGATTGGTACGCCATTATGTTGTGGAGCATGATTTACTTGATGCATTACAACAAAAACTGCCGGTATCTCAGCCAATAGGACATAAAATCTTACTGAAATATAATGATGATTCGGAAGAATCAGGCAAAGGTTTTCCTAATAATCTGATACGTGGATTAAAAGCACATTCTCTTGAAAAGGTGCTGGAATTATTAACGATATACAAACCTTGGTCATCTTTAAATGATGAACAGCAAGAAGAATCTCTAGTCATGCTTAATGAACCGGATCTGAGCATTTCCGCATAATTAAAGAGAAGTGTGATGAAAATTAATGAAGTAATTGAGCCTGAATCGGAACTAGATTGTCAGCGGAGTGAAGAAAATATAACTCCGTTACAATGGGCGATATTCAATCAGCGAATGGATGATGTTAATAATTTGCTGAGGGATGGAGCTGATCCTACTCAACCTGGGTTGCAACAAGAAAGTGCTTTACATACGGCTGCAAAAATCAACAATCCTGATTATCTTAAATCTTTATTATCATTCTCGCCTGATGTGAATATTATTCATCCTGTCACTTTAGCAACACCTTTACATGCTGCGGTTCAGGTAGGGAGAAAGGTTCAGGTTAAATTACTGCTGATAGCAGGAGCTAACCCCAACTTGGCTAATCGGGTTGGGGATACTTCGTTACATATTGCAGCTAAAATTAACTCACCGGAACTGGCGTTGATATTGTTGAAGTCAGGCGCTGATCCCACATTACAGAATAAGCAGCAGTCAACGTTCCAGATCTATTTCAATCTCACACCACTGAAAGTACGTAGCCGTGAGATGCAGGCTGAATATGATAAAGTCAATAATTGGCTGAAAGCGCAGCAAGTCAGCCGATATTATTTAAAGTAAGATAAAAACGGGCTATTTGGCCTAATGCCAGTCAGTTAAGCTGATTGGCCTCTATTTTTACCGGGTATTTTTGCGGTTTACGCCTCACTACTCTCGGATATTTTCTGTCAGGAAGCTTCGCTGGTAATTCAAACATGCTTAATGTTTCCAATAAGTAAGCATAGCGCTTAGGTAAATTACCTGCACTAGGATATTTTTGCTGAGAAGAGCGAATCATCATGATGAGGTTACCTTGTCAGGAACGGCATTGTTTATATTTTATTCAATTTCGAGATCAAGGGAAGTATTTAGAGGTTCTCGTAAGTTGTTTGGCGTAGAATGTTAAATTATTTATTTTTTCGAGAAAATGTTTCTTTATTTATAACTAATAGGGAAAAAATCAAATTAATTTACTGATGTAGCATGTTTTTGTGAAAAACAAATAATAGAACTCGTAATTAACATTAAATAATATTCACTTATTTAAATTATCTTTGATCTTTATCTCAAAAAAATAGTTCATATTTATTTAACTTTAATTTAAAGGTAGAAAAATGAACTTGGGATAAGTGTTATATTTATATTGCATTCACTCATATAAATTGGCGGTAACATGGTTTTTTTGAAAGTAATTTTTCTCTAAATAACTGTTAGCTGTGAAGCAGAATTTATGGTCGCTTTAAGACTGATCATTTATTATAGATGATCAAAAACTTGCGTGATTGCTAGAATAAACTCGCTAAGATTTAAGGAATTCATTATGGACAAGTCTGATCTGAAATTTAACAATAACCTGAAAGAAATTCTAAAACTGGAAAGCAGTATGAGTGAGCGTGGTAACTACCATGATAGTGTGGTAACTGAAAATTTTTTCCTGTTGCTGAGACGGGATTGTATTAAGCGAAAAGTTTACTCGATTCTGGAAGAAGCCAGAAGCGATATTTTTGATTACATCGAGATGTTCTATAGCAGTAAGTGCAGACACGGCTCTAGTAATAAAATGTCTCTTTCTGATTATGAAAAAGACTATTTTCAACATATTACATTTGGTTTCATTTGTTGGATTTTAATTGATAAATTTATATGTTTTTTATGGGGTTATTCTACATGAAATACCAAATTTCTTTATCACTGTATATATGAATTGGTGCAGTTTAAAAATTGCATTAGTATATTTTAATAGTCAGTTTCGATAGTGTAAAGGAAACAATAATGAAAAATGAAGAGAGTACTTTGAAAATAATGCTGTCAGAAAAAAACGTTCTGCATTAGTACTGGCTGGCACTTCAGAAGTGGGAATGAGTATTATCGACGATCTCATTGTGCAACAATATAATGTTACGTTTACTTGGTGGCAAGGAGATAGCAGAGCTGAAGAGTTAACAAAAAAATATGGTAATCAGGTAAAGGCGATACAGCTTGATTTGACGTGTGAAGAGAGTGTCATAAAAGGCTCATGGTCTCCGGCTTCCTGTTTCAGTTTCCCGTAGGTTTCCATAAAGGCCCGTTGCTGTTCCGCGTTGAACTTGTGTGGCACGCTGGTCGGTTTTTTATCACTGAACCCATTGTGGTGCAGCCATTTATTGATGCCGGGAACGGTGTAACTGATATCCCACCGTTCTTCGACAAGGCGGATAACCGCCTGTGTGGTAGGCAGAAGATTTGCGGTCAGACAAGCGATAAGTTCCCGCGTCTGTGTTTCGCTGAGGTGGCTCTGAGAGCCGCCATTTTCGGGCTTCAGTTTGCGGTGATTAAGGTCATCGCTGATATGACGATTAACCGTTGTTTCATGCAGACGCAGGGCCTGAGCGATCATGACAGAACTCCAGCCCTCAGAAGCCAGCAGAACCGCTTTGATGCGATCACATTCCCTCTTATCACGGCAGGTGTGATGAAGGTGTTCGAGTTCGGCTTTCTGTTCACCGGTAATGAATATTTTCATGACGGATACCATGAGCCTTAGTTTGGGGAAAATCAAGCATTTTCAATGATCACAGGTATAAACATTTTCTCTTTTATGAAATAAACAAATATATAGCACTTGTCTGGATGAGCGTCTTTGTTATTAATGGCGTGATAAACGACTACTTCAGTTGGACGATCTATCTGCATTTGGTTTCTTTAGGATTTATTGTGATTGCCATAATTGTGTCTAAGTACGTACCGGGCGTGATGAGAAATCATTACAGGAACAAGTAAAAAACTATTTCTACAGTGTAGTCTTCTTAACTCGCAAAATATGAAAGGAGAATAATATGTCACTGACCACCATTATTAAAGATACCCCAATATGGGTCTGGATTCTTTTTGCTTTTCTCATCAGGCGTGGGATCAGTGCCTTGTACGATCGTGAAATGCGAATTGATCGCCTTTTCTTACTACCAATAGTATTCTTGGTTTGGGGGGTATATAGCGTCATTTGTGAAACTACATTCTCAGATTTAGCTTTGATAACGATGATGGCGGGTTTACTCGTCGGGATTGTAATGGGATGGGGTCTGTGGCGCTCTCAACCAAGATTACGTGAAAAAGCAGGCAGTGATTTAATCATCCGTCCTGGCACTTCGTTGACGCTGACGCTGATTGTTATCACATTTATCGTTAAGTTTATTATTACGGCTATGTTAAGCATTCACCTCGTGTTGTTGCATTCGTTACATTTCAATCTGTTTTTTGGCTTTAGCAATGGTGTGCTTGACGGTATTTTCTGGGGCGGAACGCTAAATCTTTTTATTCCTTGGTACAGAAACAGGACCAAGAGCGTCTATAAATAGTGTTTATGAAACTCTAATACTCTCTGTTCTCCCCTGCCATGCTGTATCTGTGATGAGGGGAGGCCATTTGGATCGCCAGTCAGTGTAGTGTGAGTTACTGGTGTAAAGAGTATCCGCCTCACAAAATTATTAGTAAAAAATTAAATACAAATATTGATTTAGCTAATCCTTATTCCTCTGGGAAAAAGGGGGAATGAGGATATTAATGGGCTAATTAGGCAATATACTTTCCAAGAGGGGCAGATTTTAATGAAAGTTTCTAATCGGGACGGGAAATAAATTCTGTCATAAACCGATTAAATAATCGACTGCAAAAACTCGGGATGGCAAAATACCCGATAGATTATTTAAAGAAATAGAGAATGCTGAGAGCCTATTTACTCACAGAATAATCTGACTATGTGCAACTGCATATTATAATTAACGGGCCAACTGGCCCGTTTAAAGATTTACGCATCGCTACTGGTTGGTACTTCCGGTTTTGGATTACCGGAAGGTTTACGGCGTTTACCGATATTTTTGCTATCTCGATGACGTATTTTGACTTTTTTCTTCGAGTCTTCTGCTTTCTTTTTCTCTTTGCGTTTAGCCAATACTTTTTTCGATGGCTTATTGTGGGCTTTGTTACTTGGTGCTTTGGTTGTTGGGCGAAGTTCATCAACAATCCGCGACGTTAGTGGTTCATTCAGATAGCGACTGATTTTGCCTAATAAAGGATGATCATGTGCTTCCACTAAGGTAATTGCAGTACCTTTGCGACCTGCACGAGCTGTCCGGCCAATACGGTGTAGATAAATATCGGCGGTGCGCGGTAAATCAAAATTGAAAATATGACTGATATCATCAATATCCAATCCACGGGCAGCAATATCTGTTGCAACCAGAACAGTGATACTGCCATCATTCAGGCGCTTAACTGCTTCCGTCCTTTTAGCTTGTACCATTTCCCCTTCAAGGAATCGGGCTTTAATGCCGGCTTGATGCAATTCATCCACAAGTTCATGTACACGTTCACGTTTGCGAACAAAAATAATGGATTTAGTGACATCGGGTTGTTTTAGTAAATGGCAAAGTAGGGCTGTTTTGTGTGCCAAATTATCTGCACGGTAGTAAAATTGCTGGATTTTTTTGCGTTCACGGCGTGATGGTTCAGCATCAATTTCAACTGGATCTTCCAGTAAACGTTCAGCAAAATCACGGATGGCTTCCCCTTCCAGAGTAGCAGAGAATAGCATGGTCTGTTTGCGCCAACGGGTTTCACCCGCTATGGTTTCAATATCGTTGGCAAAACCCATATCCAGCATACGATCGGCTTCATCAAGGATGAGTGTTTCAACTGCCCGACAATCAAAGTTTTCTTCCTTGATATATTGCAGCAGACGGCCTGTAGTGGCGACGACAATATCTTGATTTTCGCTGAAAATTTCTGCGTGATTCATATAGGCTACGCCGCCAGTAATGGTCGCGATATCCAAATTGGTATGTGCAGCGAATTCTTTTGCCTGATCTGCCACTTGCATGGCTAGCTCACGGGTGGGCGTCAGGATCAGAATGCGTGGTGGTCCAGATTTCTTGCGTGGAAAATCTAATAAATGTTGCATAGCTGGCAGCAGGTAAGCGGCGGTTTTGCCGGTACCGGTAGGCGCTGATCCTAGTACATTACGCCCGTCCATTGCTGCCGGAATAGCCGCAGCCTGAATTGCTGTTGGGCGGGAATAACCTTTATCATTCAGGGCGTCAAGCAGGCGTTCATCAAGCTCAAGTTCAGAAAAGTTTGTTGCAGTCATCATATACCTCTGTTTAGGCCGCCGATTATAAACGGGTTGGGCGTATTGTTCATCTATTAAAGCGGTCAATTAAGGTAGATAGCTTTTACCGAAACATAATAACCTTTATCCTATGGCGAAATTTATTGTGCTAAATAGATATAGGTTATTAATTTGAAACAGAAACGACTTTTACGCCGGGATGGATTTACTTTCAAGCAATTTTTTGTTGGTCATGAGCGGTGTGCGATGAAAGTCGGAACTGATGGCGTTTTATTGGGAGCATGGGCTCCAGTGAGTGACAAAAAAGCGATTTTAGATATTGGCTGTGGCAGTGGGCTCATTGCGTTGATGCTAGCACAGCGTACGGATGAAAATACTAAAATTGATGCAGTGGAATTGGATACAGAGGCCGCATTGCAGGCGCAAGATAATGCAGAACAATCTCCGTGGCAGAAAAAAATAAATGTTTATCAGCAGGATATTGGTGATTTCGCTGAACAGTATTCGCAATGTTATGACTTAATTGTCAGTAACCCCCCCTATTTTGAACCGGCTGTTGCTTGTCGAAATGAGACAAGGGAACAGGCTCGTTATACGGGGTCGCTGACTCACCAGCGATTATTACAATACGCCGAGACGTTGATTACAGCGGATGGTCTGTTTTGTGTGGTATTGCCATATGCCATTGGTGAGGAATTTGAAACAATGGCATGTCGTCTGGGTTGGTTTTCCCATCATCGGGTCAATATCCGCGACAGGCAAAGTAAGCCATTGCATCGGATGTTATTGGCATTTTCCCGTCAGGAAAAAATCAGTTTAATCAGTGAATTGACTATTCGTCAACCAGACGGTACATATACGCAAGAATTTCAGCAATTGGTGACGGATTTTTATCTCTATTATTGAATTATTTTATGAATTGTGGAAAGAACCACGCCGGAGCGTGGTCATGCAGAAGTTTTGCTAGTAAAAATCAGGGCGTCAAAATCGTTGGTTTTGATTCTGGCAGTAAATCGGGGTAATCCAGTGTGAAATGCAGACCTCGGCTCTCTTTTCTTTCCAGCGCACAACGCACGATTAATTCAGCGACTTGCACCAGATTTCGTAATTCCAGCAGATTGTTAGAAATCTTGAAATTGGAATAATAATCGTGAATCTCCTGTTGCAGCATATTAATACGGCGCAGTGCTTGTTCCAGGCGTTTGGTTGTACGCACAATGCCGACGTAATCCCACATAAATAGACGTAATTCGTTCCAGTTGTGCTGTATGACGACCTGTTCATCTGAATTGTCAACACGGCTCTCATCCCAGAAAAGGAGTTGCGGTACTTCTTCTATTTTTTCGATCTGTTGTTGGATATCTTCTGCAGCAGACCAGCCATACACCAGACACTCCAGCAGAGAATTAGATGCCATACGGTTTGCACCGTGCAGACCCGTATAGCTGACTTCACCGATAGCATATAAGTTGTTGAGATCAGTATGTCCCTGATGATCGACAACAATACCACCGCAGGTGTAATGCGCGGCAGGAACGATTGGAATCGGCTCTTTTGTTAGATCAAAGCCCAGTGTCAGCAATTTTTCATAAATCATTGGAAAATGCTGGATAATGAAATCCGCTGGCTTATGGCTGATATCCAGAAACATGCAGTCAGCACCAAGGCGTTTCATTTCATGGTCAATTGCTCGTGCTACGATATCGCGAGGAGCTAGTTCAGCACGTTCATCGAAATCAAGCATAAAACGGCTACCATCAGGTCGTTTCAGATATGCTCCTTCACCTCGCAGGGCTTCTGTCAACAGGAAATTGCGCTCCTGTGGATGGAAAAGACAGGTCGGATGAAACTGGTTAAATTCCAGATTGGCGATACGGCAACCCGTGCGCCATGCCATTGCAACGCCATCACCGGATGAGATATCGGGATTTGTCGTATATTGATAGACTTTAGCCGCACCGCCTGTTGCCAGTACAACAACCTTAGCGCGATAAGTTTCCACCTGTTCTTGCTGACGGTTCCAGATATAAGCGCCGACGACTCGATTATCACCGTCTAACCGGGCTTTATTTGACGTAATTAAATCCACTGCGTTGCAGCGCTCTTTCACTGTGATATTTGGATGAGACATCGCTTTATCAACCAGTGTCGTTTCTACTTCTTTGCCGGTTGTATCAGCATGATGCAGAATACGACGATGGCTGTGACCACCTTCACGGGTCAGATGATATTGTTTTTCTCCATCTTCGCTGGTTTCTGTATCAAACATGACACCTTGATCAATCAACCATTGTACGCAATGACGGGCATTGCTGGTGATAAACTCAACAGCGCTTTTATCGCAAAGTCCTGCTCCGGCGATAAGGGTATCTTCGACATGAGATGCGATACTGTCTGTCTTATCAAATACAGCGGCGATACCGCCCTGTGCATAATAGGATGCACCTTCGCTAAGAATACTTTTACTTAATACCGTGACTTTATACTGTGAGGCCAGGCGTAAAGCCAGAGATAGGCCGGCGACACCGCTGCCAATAATAAGTACATCGCTGTAATGTTGAGAGAATAATGATTGCATAATTGATGATGTATGAATGAAGATGGGTAAAAATCATGTTAGCCTATCAGATATGATCAAAGCTATGATTGCAATAAAATGATGACAAAAATTGAACTTCGCAGAATTTTATTACTCAAAGCCATGCTTGCTCAGGAATAGGACAGCATGGTTGGTTCAGTAAATATCAATGTGGAGCTTTGCTTCGGGAGATTTAACCTCGAATGAGCGAGCAGTTAACGGATCAAATGCTGGTTGAACGAGTGCAGAAAGGTGATCAAAAGGCATTTAACCTACTGGTAATCAGATATCAGCATAAAGTGGCGAGTCTTTTATCCCGCTATATTCCGCAGGGTGATGTTCCTGACGTTGCTCAGGAGGCATTTATTAAAGCCTATCGTGCATTGGCTTCGTTTCGTGGCGATAGTGCTTTTTATACTTGGTTGTATCGTATTGCAGTAAACACTGCGAAGAATTATTTGGTTTCTCAAGGGCGCCGTCCGCCGTCCAGTGATTTGGATGCCAGTGACGCAGAAAATTATGAAACTTCAAATGCACTAAAAGAAATTTCGAACCCTGAGAATTTAATGTTGTCAGAAGAATTGAGGCAGGTGGTTTTCCGAGCTATTGAATCTCTTCCCGAGGATTTGCGAATAGCAATAACGCTGAGGGAATTAGATGGGTTAAGCTATGAAGAAATAGCTACCATTATGGATTGTCCGGTTGGTACGGTTCGTTCCCGCATCTTCCGTGCAAGGGAAGCCATTGATGATAAAATTCAACCACTGATTTAAAATTAAAAATAGTGGAACAATACTGAAGGGTACTTTGGCATGCAAAGAGAAAAACTTTCCGCATTGATGGATGGCGAAACTCTTGATAGTGAAGTCGTTAGTATTTTGTCTAAAGATTCTGTAATGCAGAAACGCTGGGAGAATTACCACTTGATCCGTGATACATTGCGCGGTGATGTGACGGAAGTATTGCATCTGGATATTGCTAGTCGGGTTGCATTGGCACTTGAAAAAGAGCCGGTTCATTTCACCCTTGGGGCTATACCTGAATCTCAGCCTCAACCAGAGAACTGGCAAAAAATGCCGTTCTGGCAAAAGCTTCGTCCTTGGGTGAGTCAAATGGTTCAAGTGAGTGTTGCAGCCTGTGTTTCGCTGGCAGTATTGGTTGGTGTACAGCAGTACAACAGCCATAGTGCTGAGGATCTTGAATATCAATCTGATACGCCTGCATTTAACACTTTGCCAATGATGGGATCGGCTTCTCCGGTGAGTTTGGGAGTGCCTTCTGGTGATGATATATTTGGCAATGATCCGCGCATTCAAATGCAGGAGCGTAATAAACGTATTAACATCATGCTGCAACAATATGAACTCGATCGCCGTGTGCATTTTAGGCAAAATGATGAACGGGGAATTTCACCACAGGTTGCTATTCCGGTTCCCGGAACGCAATCTTTAGGAACACAATAGCAGTAATGAAACATATTTGGTTCTCCGTTTGTTTGCTGGCGGGTGGCCTGCTTGCTCCTTTACAAGCCTCGGCACAGCTTAGCAGTGCTGAGGTTTTGTTGCGGGAGATGGGTAATGCCACTCGGTCACTAACTTACGAGCTTGCTTTTATTAATCTCAACCAGCAGGCTATTGTCTCAGTTCGTTATCGCCACGCTATTATCAATGGTATTCCAATTGCCCAGATTATGCAGATGGATGGTTCTCGTAGGGAAGTTGTCCAGCGTGGTAATGAGATCAGTTATTTTGAACCTGGACTGGATGCTTTTAGTCTTAGTGGTAATCATATTATTGATTATTTACCGACCGTCATTTTTGCTGACTTCAATCAGTTGAAAAAATATTACAATTTCATTGACGTTGGTCGTACCCATATCGGTGATAGGCCTTGTAGGGTTGTACGCATCACCTCCAAAGATGAAGTGCGTTATAATTATATTTTACTGATCGACGAAGAAACTCATTTACCATTACGTATTGACTTACTTGATCGTGATAGTGAGGCGCTTGAACAATTTAGGGTTGTTTCTTCTACCATCGATGGGGATATCAATGATGCAATGAGTGTGATTACTCGCTTAAATATGCCACCAATGCTGGTCATTCCACCATTAGAGAAGGTCGTATTTAATTGGAAGGTGGGTAAATTGCCGGCTGGTTTCGTTGAGGTTTCACGTAACCGTCGTAAATTGTCAAATAGTGGCGCACTTGAATCTATTATGTTCAGTGATGGTTTATTTAGCTTTTCTGTGAATGTGACTAATGCTGATAAAACCGGTAAGTTGGAATATCCTCTCCGTCGTGGGCCCCGAACGATTTATAGTGCAATACGTGGTGCAAATGAGGTGACAATTATTGGTGAATTACCATTGGCAACTGCCAAGCGTATCGCCGCTGGTGTCGCATTTATAGGAGCTGACTGATGGTTAAAGAGTGGGCAACAGTAATTCACTGGCAACAGGGGCGGGCATTATTACGTTATGGTTCCTCTTCTGGTTGTGGCAGTTGTCAGGCGCGAGCAACGTGTGGTTCTTATTTACTCAATAAATTAGGGTCTGATGGCATACATCAGCTTGAACTTGAGATTTTACAACCGTTGCAACCGGGGCAAAAAGTGGAAGTTGGAATCCCTGAAGGGAGCTTGCTGCGTTCGGCGTTGTTGGTTTATCTGACACCGCTTATTGGGTTATTCCTTGGTGGTGCACTTTTTCAGTTATGGGTGACCAATCAATTGTGGGTGTTTTGTGGCGGTGTTTTAGGAGGCGCGTTAGGATTCTTCTTTGCCCGCAAAATCGCTACTTACTGGGATAATCGGCAGGAATATCAACCTGTCGTTTTGCAAATCGGCTTGCCTCCTGATGCCATTCACATTCAGCATCGGGAATAAATCTATACCCAATGGATTTCAAGATGCATCGCGACGGCAAGGGAGTGAATCCCCGGGAGCATAGCAAACTATGTGACCGGGGTGAGCGAGTGCAGCCAACAAAGAGGCAACTTGAAAGATAACGGGTATATTTTAGTTATCCAAAACGTTTAATGATTCATACCTTAAAGCTGTAGGCATGACTAGGTTTTCGTAGATTTGGCATGTAGAATACAGCCTTTCAGGCCGGTGGCCGACCTAATAAACCGTCGCTTTATGTCCCTCTGTGTGTCCATATAGGCGAATGATTCAGAAATATCAAGGCAGAAAAATATTTATAATGAAGCAAATACGAAATTTCTCCATTATTGCTCACATTGACCACGGTAAGTCGACGTTATCTGACCGTATTATTCAAATTTGTGGTGGCTTAACAGATCGTGAGATGGCAGAGCAAGTGCTGGATTCCATGGATCTTGAGCGTGAGCGTGGTATCACCATTAAGGCCCAGAGTGTTACCTTGGATTACAAGGCGAATGATGGGCAACTCTATCAATTAAACTTTATCGATACGCCGGGGCACGTTGATTTCTCATATGAAGTTTCCCGTTCACTAGCTGCCTGTGAAGGGGCATTGCTAGTGGTTGATGCTGGACAGGGAGTGGAAGCCCAGACGCTGGCTAACTGTTATACCGCGTTGGATATGAATCTAGAAGTTGTTCCTGTTCTGAATAAAATCGACTTGCCGGCGGCAGAGCCTGAGCGCGTAGCGGAAGAGATCGAAGATATTGTCGGTATTGATGCTACCGATGCCGTGCGCTGTTCGGCCAAAACGGGCGTCGGCGTACAAGACGTCATTGAGCGTTTGGTTAAAGAGATTCCAGCCCCGGAAGGCGATCCTGATGCGCCATTACAGGCTCTTATCATTGACTCATGGTTTGATAATTACCTTGGTGTTGTCTCTCTGGTGCGGATTAAAAACGGTACCTTGCGTAAGGGTGATAAAATCAAGGTAATGAGTACCGGCCAGGTGTATAACGCCGATCGCCTTGGCATTTTCACCCCTAAACGTGTTGATCGTGATGTATTAGATTGTGGCGAAGTGGGCTGGTTAGTTTGTGCAATTAAAGACATTCTTGGTGCACCCGTCGGGGATACCTTAACATTGTCCCGTCAACCAGCGGAAAAACCACTTCCAGGCTTTAAAAAAGTGAAGCCACAGGTTTATGCAGGGCTGTTCCCTGTCAGTTCTGATGACTATGAAGCGTTCCGTGACGCATTAGGTAAATTGAGTCTGAATGACGCTTCACTATTTTATGAGCCGGAAAGTTCTTCTGCGTTGGGTTTTGGTTTCCGTTGCGGTTTCCTTGGCCTGTTGCATATGGAGATTATTCAAGAGCGTCTGGAACGTGAATATGATCTCGACCTTATTACAACGGCCCCAACGGTTGTGTATGAAGTGGAGACAACTAGCCGCGATATTCTCTATGTGGATAGCCCATCTAAACTACCACCGCTGAATAATATTGAAGAGTTACGTGAACCAATTGCTGAGTGCCATATGCTATTACCTCAGGAGTATTTGGGGAACGTCATTACCTTATGTGTTGAGAAGCGCGGGGTGCAAACTAACATGGTTTACCACGGTAAACAGGTTGCACTGACTTACGAAATACCGATGGCGGAAGTGGTTTTGGACTTCTTCGATCGATTGAAATCTACCTCTCGCGGTTATGCTTCACTGGATTATAATTTCACTCGTTTCCAGTCATCTGATATGGTTCGTGTGGATGTATTGATTAATGCTGAACGAGTTGATGCATTGGCGTTGATTACTCACCGTGGCAATGCACAGTACCGTGGCCGGGAGCTGGTGGAGAAGATGAAAGAACTTATTCCTCGTCAACAGTTCGATATCGCAATTCAGGCTGCGATTGGTAATCATATTATTGCGCGCTCAACAGTGAAGCAATTGCGTAAAAACGTCTTGGCGAAGTGTTATGGTGGTGACGTCAGCCGTAAGAAAAAGCTATTGCAGAAACAGAAAGAGGGTAAGAAACGTATGAAACAAGTGGGTAACGTTGAGTTACCACAGGAAGCTTTCTTAGCCATTCTTCATGTTGGTAAAGACAATTAATAAGCTTGTAAGGAGTCTAAATGGCTAACACTTTTGCCCTGATCCTAACGTTGGCAACGTTAGTCACCGGCATTATTTGGTGTATCGATCGTTTCAAATGGGCACCAGAGCGCAAGAAAAAACTTGCCAGATTGCAGGAGCTGACTGAAGGTACAATGGATCAGGAGCATCTGGCTGAGACTATTAACAAGCCGACATGGGTGGATACCTGTTCATCTATTTTTCCTGTGTTAGCCGTGGTTCTGATCCTGCGCTCTTTTGTTTATGAGCCTTTTCAGATCCCATCGGGTTCCATGATGCCAACTTTATTGATTGGTGATTTCATTCTGGTAGAGAAATATTCATACGGATTGAAAGATCCCATCACTCAAACAACATTGATTAAGACTGGCGAACCAAAGCGTGGTGATGTTGCTGTATTTAAATACCCGTTGGATCCTAGTTTTGACTACATCAAACGCGTGGTTGGTTTACCGGGTGATAAAATTATTTATGATCCGGCAAAGAAAGAATTGCGTATTTTTTCTAATTGCAGTAAGACAGGGAATTGTCAGGGAGAACTACCGGTTTCTTACGGTTCACTATTTCCAAGTGAGTGGACAATGCAGCAATATGGTGTCGATTCCAATGGTGAAAGTTTGAGAAAGGTAGGTGTTTTCCAAATTCCTGTTGAAGAAACGTTGCCGCCTTACAGTATGCGGCAGGGTGAAAGAATTGAGAATTTGGACGCAGTGACCCATCATATTTTGGAGATTCCCGGTGTACTATCGGTACCTAATTTCCGTCAGCCTGGCTTGCCAGAGGGAATGTGGATTGTGCCCGAAGGCCACTATTTTATGATGGGTGATAACCGTGATAATAGCGCTGATAGCCGTGCATGGGGCTTTGTCCCTGAAAAGAATTTGGTCGGTCGCGCTTCCGCCATCTGGATGAGTTTTGAAAAACAGGAAGGAGAATGGCCTACCGGAGTTCGCTTCAGCCGTATTGGTGGAATTAATTAATATTTTTATATTAGCGAAGCATTAATTTTACTCGCAGTGTAGAATGTCCTTTCAAACTTAATGACTGGCTCCTATACCCAATGGATTTCAAGATGCGTCGCGACGGCAAGGGAGCGAATCCCCGGGAGCATAGAGAACTATGTGACCGGGGTGAGTGAGTGCAGCCAACAAAGAGGCAACTTGAAAGATAACGGGTATATAAGGAGCCAGTGCAAACGCAACAGTTTTGTCAGGAGTTCCTGTTACAGGTCTGTTGCGTGTGCGTTTTTATTTGACGAATTCTGACCGATATTGGTAGCACATGAATCCCATCGTAATTAACAGATTGCAGCGTAAGCTGGGGTACACTTTTGATCAGCATGATTTGCTGATACAAGCGTTAACTCATCGTAGTGCCAGCAGTAAACATAACGAACGGCTGGAATTTCTTGGTGACTCAATCCTGAGTTTTGTTATTGCCAATGCGTTGTATCATCGCTTTCCTCGTGTTGATGAGGGGGATATGAGCCGCATGCGTGCCACATTGGTGCGTGGTAATACGCTGGCTGAATTGGCAAGGGAATTTGAATTAGGTGAATGCCTTCGTTTGGGGCCGGGGGAACTGAAAAGCGGCGGTTACCGCCGTGAATCAATACTGGCTGATACGGTTGAAGCGCTGATTGGTGCTATTTTCCTTGATAGCGATATCCAGACTATTGAAAGAATTATTCTGAGATGGTACGAAACCCGTCTGAATGAAATCAGCCCTGGCGACAAACAGAAAGATCCGAAAACTCGTTTACAGGAATATTTGCAAGGGCATCATCTGCCTCTGCCATCATATCTGGTTGTTATGGTTCGTGGTGAAGCTCACGATCAAGAATTTACTATTCACTGTCAAGTGAGCGGTATTGAACAGCCGGTTAAAGGAACAGGCTCCAGCCGTCGCAAAGCGGAACAGGCAGCGGCTGAGCAAGCATTAAAACAATTGGAGCTTGAATGAGCGAACAAGAAACCTATTGCGGATTCGTTGCAATAGTTGGACGGCCTAATGTGGGGAAATCCACGCTGCTAAATCAGCTTTTAGGTCAGAAAATATCTATCACTTCTCGTAAACCGCAGACGACCCGTCACCGTATTATGGGTATCCATACTGAAGGTGCTTATCAGATTATTTATGTGGATACGCCGGGATTGCATATTGAAGAAAAACGGGCAATTAACCGGTTGATGAACCGGGCAGCTAGCAGTTCTATCGGTGATGTGGAGTTGGTTATTTTTGTTGTCGAAGGGACTCATTGGACCCCGGATGACGAGATGGTACTGAACAAACTGCGTAATCTGCGTTGTCCGGTTTTGCTGGCTATCAATAAAGTGGATAACGTGACCGATAAAACCAGCTTATTGCCACATATTGGTTTTCTCAGTAAACAGATGAGTTTTCTTGATGTTGTTCCAATGAGCGCTGAAAAAGGCATGAATGTTGATACGATTGCCAAAATTGTGCGCGGATATATACCGAAAGCGACTCACCATTTTCCGGAAGATTACATTACTGACCGTTCTCAGCGGTTTATGGCTTCTGAAATTATTCGAGAAAAGCTTATGCGTTTTCTTGGTGATGAATTGCCATATTCTGTCACGGTTGAAATTGAGCAGTTCGTGGCGAATGAGCGCGGTGGTTACAATATCCATGGTTTGATTCTGGTTGAGCGTGAAGGCCAGAAGAAAATGGTCATTGGTAATAAAGGCAGTAAAATCAAGACCATTGGCATTGAAGCCCGTCAGGATATGGAAAGGCTGTTTGATGTAAAAATCCACTTAGAACTGTGGGTTAAAGTTAAAGCGGGTTGGGCTGATGATGAGCGAGCATTACGTAGCTTGGGTTACGTCGATGATTTGAAATAAGGCATCCCCTGTGGACGGTTGGCAACGTGTTTTTATTCTTCACGGGCGTCCTTACAGTGAAACTAGTCTGTTACTGGATCTGTTTACTGAAAATGAAGGGCGGATTAGCGTGTTGGCAAAAGGTGCGCGTAGCCGTCGTTCCAATTTGAAAGGCTGCTTGCAGCCCTTTACCCCATTGCTGGTTCGTTGGAGTGGGCGGGGGGCAATTAAAACGCTGCGTGATGCAGATCCTATCTCTCTGGCCCTTCCTCTTACCGGCAACGTATTGTACAGCGGTTTATATATCAATGAATTGTTGTCAAGAGTGCTTGAACAGGGAACGGCTTACCCCGCCTTATTCTTTGATTATCTCCAATGTTTGCAGGTTCTTGCTGCCAGTGAATATACACCGGAACATGCATTACGTCGGTTTGAACTGGCGTTGCTGGCAAATCTTGGTTATGGCGTTGATTATCTGCATTGTGCGGGCAGTGGTGAGCCGGTGGATGACACGATGACCTACCGTTATAGAGAAGAAAAAGGATTTATTGCTAGCTTGGTTGTTGATCATTACAGTTTTACTGGGCGCGAATTAAAATCACTGGCAACTCGTGAATTCCCTGATTCTACTATATTAAAGGCAGCAAAGCGTTTCACGCGTATTGCATTAAAACCTTATCTCGGTGGCAAACCTTTGAAAAGTCGTGAATTATTTCGGCAGTTTGTACGTCAGAAGCCTGAAAAGAAAGAAAACTAATGAATTTGTTTCTCTTCAAGATGGAAAGTGTAAACTTGTCATATTCTAATATGACTACAGGAGATAAATATGGCTGAAGTATTATTAGGCGTTAATATCGATCACATTGCGACAGTGCGCAATGCCCGTGGTACCAATTATCCTGATCCGGTTCAAGCGGCTTTTGTTGCGGAACAGGCGGGAGCCGATGGAATTACCATTCATTTGCGTGAAGATCGCCGTCATATTACCGATCGGGATGTAGAACTGTTGAAAAAAACTATCCAGACTCGGATGAACCTTGAGATGGCTGTGACAGATGAAATGGTGGATATTGCCTGTCGCATTAAACCTGAATTTTGCTGTTTGGTGCCTGAAAAACGGCAGGAAGTGACAACAGAAGGGGGCTTAGATGTTATTGGTCAGAAAGATAAAGTTGCTGCGGCGGTTAAGCGTCTATCTGATGCGGGTATTCTTGTCTCGTTATTTATTGATGCGGAACATCGACAAATTGATGCGGCTAGTGAAGTTGGCGCACCTTTCATTGAAATTCATACTGGTGCTTATGCCGATGCAGAAAGTGAAGTAGAACAAGAAAAAGAGTTCCATCGTATTAAAGCAGCCGCGACTTATGCAGCGAGTAAAGGTCTAACGGTTAATGCGGGTCATGGGCTGACGTATCATAATGTACAACGTATTGCTGCTCTGCCAGAAATTTATGAGTTGAATATTGGTCATGCCATTATTGGACGTGCGGTATTCAGTGGCTTGACCGCTGCGGTGGCGGATATGAAAACCCAAATGCGGAAAGCTCGCCGTTAATGGCTATTATTGGGTTAGGTACAGATATTGTTGAAATTGCCCGTATTGAAGGGGTTGTCGAGCGCTCAGGTGAGCGCTTGGCAAAACGCATTCTCAGTGAATTCGAATGGGAACAATATCAGCAACATGAAAAACCGGTTCGTTTTTTGGCTAAGCGTTTTGCGGTAAAAGAAGCCGCAGCAAAGGCATTAGGAACGGGTATCCGTAATGGGCTGGCATTTAACCAGTTTGAAGTGGTCAATGATGCACTGGGAAAACCGATTTTGCGGCTCTATGGTGCGGCCGCAGTGTTGGCTCAGCAATTAGGGGCGACCTCTTTGCATGTGACATTGGCCGATGAGCGTCGCTATGCCTGTGCGACCGTTATTCTTGAGCGTTGATTTCAGATCTTATCTGCATGATGCAGTAATACAAATTTATCCCACAATTGCTCTTCTGTTTCCTGTTGGTCTGGATCGGTGATAATGGTATTATTTATCGGACAGACTGATTGACAGGTTGGAGCGTCATAATGACCGATGCATTCGGTGCAACGCTTGGAATCAATCTCATAAATTTCATCTCCCATTGATATAGCCTGATTGGGACATTCAGGTTCACACATATCACAATTGATACAGCTTTTTTTGATTAATAACGACATTTTAATAACTTAGTTTATTTTTCATTTTATACCAGTGTGTTATCGTCAGTTTTAATTTCTTACTATTACACACTTATTGTATTTTTATACGACATAAATTACATTGAAAAACCAAGTCTGGCAATAAAAAACCATAATAGATGAAATTTTTTCTATCTTAGAAAACGCTTATGTGTGAACTTTATTATTCAGTTAGCTATATAGGAAATAAGTCAAGGGCGTGTAAAACTTCTAATATTATGTAGTTAATAGGTCTTGAGAGAAAATAGCTTGGATGATAACAGAATATTTACAACCTATACCCAATGGATTTCAAGATACATCGAGACGGCAAGGGAGTGAATCCCCGGGAGCATAGCAAACTATGTGACCGGGGTGAGCGAGTGCAGCCAACAAAGAGGCAACTTGAAAGATGACGGGTATAGTATTAGAGTAAATAAAATGATAAAGACCGGGTATTATTCTAATCCCGGTCTGTTTGTTAATTACAATAATGGCGCAATTGGCCAGTCAATTTCCGGTGCTTTATCAAGATAATTCTAAAGTCAGAGATAGATAACAACTATGAGTGTTGAAAGTTAGTTATCTGATACTCCTATTACGAATATGCGTACAGGCGGAAAGTGTGCACCGCGAGACTGCCAATGTGATATTATTACCAGGTTTTCTTTATTGATTTTTAATATTTCAGCTCCTTCACCATAGTTGCCTCCACTGGCAAATCCTCCCATACTTGAAAGTATAGCATGAGGTTCATAAGAGTATGCAATTGGGTATGTGATAGTGAATTTCCCCTCGTTAGCTAAATTTGGAGCCTTTGCATATACAGATTGTAATAAGATATATTTTCTCTTTGATCCGCTCAAAAATGGAATTTTAAGCGTTATGAAATTATCCCCTTGTGTAAACAGAGGAGTGCCTGCTAATAACAAGTCTAATAAACCGAGATTTTTCACAAACTCATTTTTGTTAGGAATATCTTGACCATTTTGGTTTTTGGCCAATCTGCCGTTAGCACTATCATTTATATCGGAAACAAGTTTCTGAGTTGCGGCCAGTGTATTACTATTGCCAATGATATCTGTGAGTTGAACAATACCTTTTTGTGTTAATGAGGCATCAGGAATTTTTGTTGTGATTTTTTGTTCTAACGCTTTATTTAATTGGGCGGTGAGTTTGTCTATATTACCATCATCGAGAACATCATTGCCAGATTGTGTTGCGATAAAGTTAGCGACTACAGATGATATGGTTGATGACTGACGTAATGCTTTATTTAATACATGAATAGTAATACTCTCTGGTGGAAATCCAGTATTTAAACTCTCGTTCTCTTCATATTTTTCTTGGCTCACAACATTAGCATTGTTACTAATAGAAAAAGCCTTAAAATCATTTTTTGGACTCATGTTTTTCCCTCAAATTAAATAGTGTATTCTATAATTAATAATATTTAATTGTTATAAAGATAACTTTAAGAAATTCATAGTCTAGTTCGGTAAAATAATAATGAAATACTTTTATAACTTAGGCGATTAACTATTTATGTGTAGTTGATGATAATTGGTTGAATTTTTCAATCAAATAACCTGATATTGATAAATAGAATGGTGAAAATATATTTAAACCATAAAATCCTGTCAGGGTGAGCAGGAGGAGTAATAATGAGTCATTATTCTCCGGGAAAAAGTATATGATATTACTGGATTGGGTTGATATTTCAATGGTTCTTGATATTGCATAGCTAAAATACCAGAATGAATAGAGTGATAAAGACCGGGCGCTATCCTGATCCCGGTCTTTTATTAGTTACAATAATGGTGAAATTGGCCAGTCTATTTCCGGTGCTTTTGACGTATCAACCCGGTTAAGCATGATTCGGTATTTTTTCCATTCTTTGAGTAATCGCATTTCTTCGTCTGTTGCTATATCAAGTTCTTCTGAATCAGAAAGTGGGATTATTTTTTTATTCGCGTGAGATATAAATTGCTCTTTTGTTGGTGGTGGAGTGTCTTCCCAACAAGGAAGACCATCTTCGCCACAGGAAAGTATTTTTCCGGTGGGAGGTATTTCCGAGAAATTATTGAATATGCTATCAGTTACAGATATGGGATCGTTTGGCCATGAGCCTGATTCAATATAATTCTGCTGTAATGATAGCGGATAAAATGATTTATTTGATGGACTGAATACATAGTTTTTGTTATTCATAATTCTTTGCCAATTTTCATTAAATAATCATAATAATTTTTTTAATTAATATCCTATTGCCATAAAAAATGTAAAAGTAGTGAGTTTATGGTAATTAAGATTTTTATAACACCGAAACTGATGCTGATTTTCTATCGTTGCTGAGAATATACCTGCTGCTTGAGGGTCATTACCACGGTGAGTTAACGTGATACTAAAACATGCGTTTGGGAATGGTATTGGAAAGTTATTTAAATACCCAGATTGAGGGTCGCTATGGTTATAAACTTGTGCTAATCCCCACATTAAAATTAAACCCGAAGGCAATTTTTGCCAGCCATTCTTAACCAAGTTTGCGGTGAAAAAAGACATATTTGGAACTTGATTAATTCCATTTCCCACTTTCAAGTTTGCAGCTTTATCTAAACCTAAGTTTTTCACAAACTCATTTTTATTAGGAATATCTGCGCCGTTTTGCGTTTTTTCTAGTCTGTTATTGGCATTATTATTTATATCGGAGACAAGCTTCTGTGTTGCAGCCAGTGTATTACTATTGCCAATGACATCTGTGAGTTGAACAACACCTTTTTGTGTTAATAAGGCATCGGGAACTTTTTTTGTAATTTTTTGTTCTAGCGCTTTATTCAATTGTGCAGTGAGTTTGACTATATTGCCATCATCCAAAACATCACTGCCAGATTCTGTCGCAATAAAATCAGCTACAACAGATGATATTGTTGATGACTGACGTAATGCCTTATTTAATACATGCGTGGTAAGGCCTATTGGGGGAAATCCAGTCTGCAATTCTGGAGTGCCTTCATATAAATTTTGAGCCACCACATTTGCACCATCTCTAATAGAAAACGCTTTAAAATCATTTTTGGGACTCATATATATTCTCCTAAAATTCAATAGTGGGTTCTATAGGTGATTTTTTAAGTTATTGTAAGGATAATTTTCCATCTCTCACAGTTTAGAGATGAAAAAATAATAATTAAACATTTTTATAGCTTATGGGGTTAATTATTTTCGTATATTTTGAGTAGTAAACAATCCGATATGTTTAAATTGAAAGAATATCTGAGTAATGAATGCCTTTTTATATAGGTATATTAAATAATTTTCATGTTGAAAGATTTATTCTGGAAAATAAATTTCGATGACGTACAAGATCACTAATATCGTATGAACTAAAAAATCTTGGTGGAGAATAGTTTGTATGATGACGGAACATTAACCATTGTAGTATTAGTAATAACAAAAAGACCGGGATTCAGTCTGAATCCCGGTCTTTTTGTTAATTACGATAATGGTGCAATTGGCCAGTCAATTTTTGGGGCTTTTGACGTATCAACCCGATTAAGCATGACTCGATATTTTTTCCATTCTTTGAGTAATAGCATTTCTTCGTCTGTTGCTATACCCAGTTCTAGTGCATCGGAAAGCGGCGTTATTTTCTCATTTGCAAGAGATATAAATTGTGCTTTTTGGCTTTCCGCTATGGATATTAATTCCTCTTTTGCTGGTGGTGGAGTGTCTTCCCAACAAGGAAAACCATTTTCGCCACAGGAAAGTATTTTTCCGGTGGGAGGTATGCCCGAGAACTTATTGAATATGCCATCAGTTACAGATATGGGATCGTTTGGCCATGAGCCTGCTGCAATATAATCCTGCTGTAATGATAGTGGATAAAATGCTTTATTTAATGCGCTAAATACATAGTTTTTATCGTTCATATTAATACCCTATTGCTCTATAAAATGCTGCTACAGGAATTTGTAAATTTGGAATACTGCTAAAACATTGGAATTGGGCATTATTGACCGTCATTAGTGAAAATGTTCCAGCATGTTGAGGAGCGTTACCAACGTGAGTTAACGTGACGTTGAGACATTTATTCGGGAATGGGATTGGAAAGTTATTTAAAGCACCAGCTTCGGCATAAGCATTGCCTTTAACTGATGCTATTCCCCACATTTCAATTAAACCCGAAGGTAATTTTTGCCATCCGACCTGATTCAGGTTAGCGGTGAAAAACGACATATTAGGTACCTGATTTTCACCATTCCCTATCGTTATATTTGTTGAATCTGATAAACCAAGGTTCTTTATAAATGCAGCTTTATCAGGAATATCTGCACCGTTTTGGTCTTTTGCCAGTCGATTATTAGCATTATCATTTACATCAGAAACAAGCTTCTGAGTTGAAGCAAGTGTATTACTGTTGCCTATTTGGTCTGTGAGCTGAACAATTCCTTTTTCTGTTAATGAGGCATCGGGAGTTTCTGTTGTGTTTTTTTGTTCTAAGGATTTCTTGAATTGGGCGGTGAGTTTGTCTATATCCCCATTATCCAGAACATCTTCGCCAGATTGTGTTGCGATAAAATTAGCGACGACAGTGGATATGGTTGACGACTGACGTAATGCCTTATTTAATAGTTCAGGGGTAATATCTGCTGTTGGAAACCCAGTTTGTAATTTTTGTTCTTTTTCATATGTTTCTTGGGTCATTATATTTGCATTTTCATTAATAGAAAAAGCCTTAAAATCATTCTTTTGACTCATATATTTTTCTCCAATTAAGCAGTGTATTTTATAAGCAATATAGTGAATTTTTATAAAAATAATTTTTCCCTATTCACGCCAGCTATAGTTTAGTTAGAAAAAATAATAATGGAATACTCTTATAACTTATAGGGTTAACTATTTTTATATAATTGTTGGTAATGAATATGTTAATTTTTTGTAATCTGAAATATATCTAAACTATTTGCATTTAATGTTTGAAAATGATCTTTATTTTCATTAATAAAGTCTCATTTATTCCTTGGAGGAATTATGTGGTATGACTGAATTGGTTTAATATTTTAATGATTATTGGTGTTGAATAACTACAAAATACCAGAATCAATAAAATGATTAAGACCGGGTTCTACCTGAATCCCAGTCTTTTTGTTAATTACGATAAGGGTGGAATTGACCAGTCAATTTCAGGTGCTTTCGAAGTATCAACCCGATTAAGCATCACCCGGTATTTTTTCCATTCTTTGAGTAATAGCATTTCTTCGTCTGTTGCTATACCCAGTTCTAGCGCATCGGAAAGCGGCGTTATTTTCTCATTTGCAAGAGATATAAATTGCGCTCTTTGGACTTCTGCTATAGATATCAATTCTTCTTTTGTTGGTGGTGGGATATCTTTCCAACAAGGAAGACCATCTTCGCCGGAGGAAAGTATTTTTCCTGCGGGAGGTATTCCCGAGAACTTATTGAATATGTCATCCGTTACAGATATGGGGTCGTTTGGCCATGAGCCTGCTGCAATATAATCCTGCTGTAATGATAGCGGATAAAATGCTTTATTTAACGTACTGAATACGTAGTTTCTATCGTTCATAATTCTCTGCCAATTTTAATTAAATAATCATCATGATAAATTAATTTTTTTTAATTAATAACCTATCGCTCTAAAATAGACTCCAACAGGAGGAACATGATTAGTAGGACTTCTATAACATCGGAATTGGCTCCGATTTACTACGTGTACTGAACATATTCCGGCGTCTTGGGGGTTATAACCACCATGAGTTAACGTAATATTTAAACAGGCGTTAGGAAATGGTATTGGAAAATTATTTAAATATCCAGCCTCAAGAGAGCCATAGCCGTTAGCCAGTACAAATCCCCATGTTTCAATTAAACCTGAAGGTAATTTTTGCCAACCAGCGCTAGTCAAGTTTGCAGTGAAATACGACATATCTGGAATCTGATTAATTCCAGTGCCTATTTCTCGTTTTGCTGCTTCATTTAAACCTAAGTTTTTCACAAATGCATTTTTATCAGGAATATCTGCGCCGTTTTGTGCTTTTTCCAATGCGAAATCGGAAATTTTAGTTATAATTTTTTGTTCTAACGCCTTATTTAATTGAATGTTGAGTTTAATGGTATCACCATCATCGAGAACATCATCGCCAGATTGTGTCGCGATAAAATTAGCGACAACAGAGGCTATTGTTGACGACTGACGTAATGCTTTATTTAACAAGTGAGTGGGAACATCATTTGGTGGAAACCCAGAATACAAACTCAGACTTTCTTCATATCTTTCTTGGCTCACTACATTAGCATTATTACTAGTAGAAAAAGCTTTGAAATCATTTTTTGGGTTCATGCAAATTCCTTAAATAATATTATTATATAATTGATACATTGGGTTATTATTGGGCTGGTTTATCGTGATTAATGCTTATCATAGTCTAGTTCAGGATAAAAATAGTGGGGTGTTATTATTTCTAATAAGGTTAACTATTTTTATATTTTTGATGGAAATAAGTATTCAATGTTTTTTAACGAGAGTCTATCCAGGCTATTTATATTTAACATTTGATGATTTTTAACTGTAGAAAAGAATTTGTCACTGATTTTGGTAAATAAAATGGTGAAATAGATGTTGGAAGGTCAAAAATATCTGAATAAATAGGATGATAAAGACCGGGAACTATCCTAATCCCGGTCCTTTTTTTAATTACGATAATGGTGAAATTGGCCAGTCAATTTCTGGGGCTGTTGAAGTATCAATGCGATTAAGCATCACACGATATGTTTTCCACTCTTTAAGTAATAGTGTTTCTTCATTCGTAGCTATATCAAGTTCTATAGCATCAGCAAGCGGCGTTATTTTCTCATTTGCAAGAGATATGAATTTCGCTCTTTGGGCTTCTGCGATAGATATCAATTCCTCTTTCGTTGGGGGTGGAATATCTTTCCAACAAGGAAGACCATCCTCTCCAGAGGACAGTATTTTTCCTGTGGGCGGTATTCCTGAAAATTTATGGAATATGTCATCTGTTACAGGTATAGGGTCATTTGGCCATGATCCTGCTGCAATATAATCTTGTTGTAATGATATCGGATAAAATGCTTTATTTAATTCACTGAATATATAGTTTTTATCGTTCATAATTCTCTGCCAATTTTAATTAAATAATCATCATGGTAAGTTAATTATTTTTAATTAATATCCTATTGCCCTAAAATATGTATAAACATTAGGCGTATGAGGGGTAGAACTTCTGTAACATTTGAACTGACTCTGATTTACTACAGACGCCCCGAATATTCCTGCTGCTCCGGGGTCCCAATCATTGTGAGTTAATGTGATGCTAAAACATTTATTTGGGAATGGTATTGGAAAGTTATTAATATATCCGCCATTAGGATTTCCACCGAGAGAAACTAATGCTATTCCCCACATTTCAATTAAACCTGAAGGTAATTTTTGCCAACCATTCTGAACCAAGTTTGCAGTGAAAAATGACATATCTGGAATTTGATTAACTCTAGTTCCTACTTCCCGTTTTGCAGCCTCATTTAAACCTAAGTTTTTCACAAACGCATTTTTATTGGGGATATCTGCGCCGTTTTGAGTTTTTTCTAGTCTGTTATTGGCGTTATTATTTATATCGGAGACAAGCTTTTGAGTTGCAACCAGTGTATTACTGTTGCCAACCACATCTGCAAGCTGAACAATACCTTTCTGTGTTAATGAGGCATCGGGAATTTTTGTAGTAATTTTTTTTTCTAACGCTTTATTTAATTGTGTAGTAAGTTTGGTTGTATTACCATCATCCAAGACATCACTGCCAGATTCTGTCGCAATAAAATCAGCTACAACAGAGGCTATTGTGGACGACTGGCGTAATGATTTATTTAGTATATGGGTAGTAATATTTTCTGGGGGAAATCCAGTTTGTAAATTCTGACTTTCTTCGTATCTTTCTTGACTCACTACATTAGCGTTATTACCAATAGAAAACGCTTTAAAATCATTCTTAGGACTCATATATATTCCTTAATTAAATAATGTTCTTTTGTAATTAATATATTAAGTTATAGTGTAGGTGATTTATCGAGATTGTGTTCAATTATAGTCTACTCCAAAAGTAGGATAATAAGATTCCATTATTAATCACTTGATTGATTATTTGTGTATGGCTAATGATAATAAATCGTTTAATGTCTTGTAATCGAAAGCATATTCAAAATGTTGGTATTTTGGAATTATCTTGTCTCTTTTGTCAATTTTTAAATGGTTTGTTAAAATACAGGGCGTCAGAATGTCGGTTGCGAAAATAATATTATTTTATCTGTTGGCTAGATTGTTATATTTGTTTTGTGCTTGTTCGATAAATATATACCCAATGGATTTCAAGATGCATCGCGACGGCAAGGGAGTGAATCCCCGGGAGCATAGGTAACGATGTGACCGGGGTGAGCGAGTGCAGCCAACAAAGAGGCAACTTGAAAGATAACGGGTATAGGTAAATATCTTTGTAAAATAGGGGGTAAATTATCTCCTAAAAAATAAAAAGGGCTGCCATGCAGCCCATAATTCTAATCAGCAATATAAATTTCTGTAATATCAGGGCAATCCTCTTTGTTTACTATAGATAACCTCAGTCCTCCATCTGACGAATGCACAACGAGCCATCCTCTTGAACCATATCCGGCACCAACCAAAATATTATCGATTGGAGGCATTTGTAAAGGTAAAAATATACCTGGGCTACCAGTACGTAAATATATACATCTTCCTCGTATGTCCTGACTCAGTAATATACTACTTCCGCTGTCTCCACCGGCCCCTATTTTTTGCCATCCCTGATTAGGGCCTTTCTTTTGATATCGCCTGTCAGATTCTGAACGTGAATACGCCCCGACATCTCCGGCTTCTAGATTGATGTCTTCAACCAGCGCTTTGCCGTTAATTTTCCTGTTATTAGGAACTGCATTTTTCGCCAATGCTACGGTTTCTGATAAACCAAGTTCGTTTACAGTAGGTTTGTTTTTTGTTGTATAAATGTTAGTCCAATCTTCTTCAAATCCGTAATTATCACGAGCCGAGCGATAAGCAATACCTCCGTTTTTGTAATGTACTTTCAATTGAAAAGCCGGACAACTCCCAGCTCCGTTATAGAAGTGCACAACATGATCACTAAATTTCGGATTCAGTAAGTCATATGACCCTGAATCTACATTCCACGGGACTTGGTTATCAACAGAATATTTTCCTGTTAATCCGAGCTTAAATGCTCCCACATCACCAGCCCCTAAATTGATATCTCCAGTCAGCGCCTTACCATTAATTTTCCTATTATTCGGCACAGCATTTTTAGCCAAATTGACGGTGTCCAGCAAATCGAGATTTTTCACAAATTCATTTTTATTGGGAATATCTGCCCCATTTTGGTTTTTGGCTAATCTATTGTTAGCATTATCATTTACATCAGAAACGAGCTTTTGAGTTGCAGCGAGTGAATTACTATTACCAACCACATCTGTAAGCTGAACAATACCTTTCTGTGTTAATGAGGCATCGGGAACCTTTGGCGCCATTTTCTGTTCCAGAGCCTTATTTAATTGAACGGTGAGTTTATCTATATTTCCATCATCCAGAACATCATTGCCAGATTGTGTCGCGATAAAATTAGCGACTACAGAGGATATGGTGGATGATTGACGTAATGCCTTATTTAATATATTAGTGGTAATACCATCTGGTGCAAACCCAGTCTTCAAATTCTGATTTTCTTCATATTTTTCTTGGCTCACTACATTAGCATTATTACTAATAGAAAAAGCCTTAAAATCATTTTTAGGACTCATATTATACTCCTTAAATTAAGTGATAAACTTTATACCCGTTATCTTTCAAGTTGCCTCTTTGTTGGCTGCACTCGCTCACCCCGGTCACATCGTTACCTATGCTCCCGGGGATTCACTCCCTTGCCGTCTCGATGCATCTTGAAATCCATAGGGTATATAAATAACATGTTGAATTATTGTAAAAGTAATGCCTTATTGAATATGCTGAGTACATGTTTTTATCGGTCAAAATTTTTTACCATGTTAATTAAATGATTATGGCAATTTGAATTTTATTAAATTAATATCCTATTGCTTTAAAATATGCTGTAACAATGGGAGCCCAGTTAGTAGGGCTTCTAAAACATCGAAATTCACGCTGATTTTCTATGATTACTGAAAATATTCCCGCCGCGTTAGGGCTGTGGCCATTATGAGTTAACGTGACATTAAAACATTTATTTGGGAATGGTATTGGAAAGTTGTTTAAATATCCAGATGTGTAAGAACCATAACCATTAACTTGAGCTATTCCCCACATTTCAATTAGACCAGAAGGTGATTTTTGCCAGCCAGTTTCATTCAAATTTTTGGTGAAAAATGACATATCTGGTATCTGATTAATCCCCGTTCCTACTTGCCGTTTTGCAGCTTCATTTAAACCTAAGTTTTTCACAAACGCATTTTTATCAGGAATATCTGCGCCATTTTGTGTTTTTTCTAATGCGGAGTTGGAAATTTTAGTTATAATTTTTTGTTCTAAAGCTCTATTTAACTGGGCGATTAATTTAATAATATCCCCATCATCGAGAACATCATCGCCAGATTGTGTGGCGATAAAATCAGCCACGGCAGAGGCTATTGTTGACGACTGACGTAATGCTTTATTTAACACATGAGTAGTAATATCCTCTGGGGGAAACCCAGTTTTTAAATTCTGACTTTTTTCATATTCTGGTTGACTCACTACGTTGGCATTATTATTAATAGAAAAAGCTTTAAAATCATTCTTGTGACTCATATGCACTTTCCTTAAATAAAATAATGTTCTGTTATAATTAGCATGTTGAGTTATAGTATAGCTAATTTATCGAGATTGATTTCAATTATAGTCTACTCCAAAAAGAGGATAGTAAGATTATATTATAACTTAAACGATTGATTATTTATGTATGACTGATGACAATAAATTGTTTAACATCTTGTAATCGAAAATATATCAAAACTATTAATGTCTCTTATTTTTATAAACTATCTTCAATAGTTTCTATACTGAAAGATTAATACTAGAAATTGATATAAAAATGAGGCTTTGATTCACATAATAAGTGCAACATCGTTAATCCGGAAGTAAGCATGTTCGTATTCCCTTAAATAATTCATTCGGTTTTTTTACTTTTGGCTGGGGAATAAAACTTTTACTATTCCGCGTGTCGAAGTATAAGTTATATAGAACAAGCCTGTTTATATACGGAAAATATAGTTAACTCTTAAAATCCTATTTTTAATTAAATTAGCTTTCTGCTCCATTATTATATTATTTCCTTGTTGCTACAATTTTTTATGGGTGTATGTAATATCATTTTTGTTTCTGATCAAAAAATGATTCATTTTGTTAATGCCTGATTATATTGCCTTTAATAGAGTTGAAATTAATAAAATTAACTGAATTGTTTTCTAAATAGTGTTGTTTGTTTTTTTTAAAAGAGTTAGTTGTATTATGTTGTAATAATATTTTGTTATATTTTATTTAATAATATAATGATTAAAATAGATTTATTGATTGTTTGTACATTGATGTTAGCTTTGTATTTGAAAATTTCTATGTAAGTAAGTTCTTAGTAAATGAAATCTATTATTTTTTTGTGAGGAGGATAAATGAGTAATAAGAATGATTTTAAAGCTTTTTCTATTAATAATAATGCCAACGTAGTGGGTCAACCAGAATATGAAAAAAGTCAGAATTTACAAACTGGGTTTCCTCCAGAAAGTATTACTACTCACATGTTAAATAAGGCATTACGACAATCATCAACAATAGCCTCTGTCGTGGCTAATTTTATGTCCACGCAGTGTGGAAAGGATGTTTTGGATAATGGTGATTTGACAACACTTAATAAGACTTTTGCTGATTCATTAGAGTGTCACGCGAATAAAAAATTCCCCGGTAGTTTATCTCATAATGGTTATCAACAACTGCCGGGCGGATTAATACTTCAGTGGGGAAGGCATAATTTTACTCCATTAGCGATAAACAAAGTTATTTTACCAACACCGTTTAAGCATGGTTGTCTGAAGGTTTTTATGTCACCTGTTGGTGATTGGATATTTCCGATGTCAGCAGCACCTAACGGGACATTGAATACTTTTAACTCCTGGGTTGCCGCGCGAACGATTAATGCTTATGGAAGTGAAATCAGGTTATCTGCTAATGATACTTATGTATATGGAGATTATTTTGCAATCGGTTTTTAATTAATATTTTAGAATGAATAATAAGCTGAACTTGTTTCGGCTTATTATTTATTTAAAGGAAATGTAATGATGTCGTAAAATAGAGTTGTATTATATATTTAGTGGTTGATTTATGGGATGTTGTAGTAATAAGCGATATATAAAATTATCTCTGATGTATATGCCTCGTGGAATAATAAGAAAATATATCTGGAAAATAGGTAAAACAAATCGTTATAATTGTCCCTGATGTAATCAAATGAGATACCGCAGTGACTGAAAAATATAGTGATGAATATTGGATGCAGCAGGCCATCGAACGAGCAATGAAAGCGCAAGAGCAGGGGGAAATACCTGTTGGTGCTCTATTGGTTGCTGATAATAAAATCATCTCGGAAGGTTGGAATCAGTCTATTATCGCGCATGATCCTACCGCTCATGCTGAAATTATTGCGTTACGCAAAGGGGGAGAGCAGTTACAAAATTATCGTTTGATAAATACCACCTTATACGTCACGCTTGAGCCTTGTACTATGTGCGCTGGTGCTATAATACATAGCCGAATACAGCGGCTGGTTTATGGCGCCAGTGATATGAAAACTGGCGCCGTAGGTTCTTTGGTTGATATATTGCGCCATCCTGGCATGAATCATCAAATTGATATTACCAGTGGCGTGCTTGCTGAGGAATGTTCGACGATGTTGAGTGTTTTTTTCAAACAACGTCGGCTGCAACATAAAGCATTAAAAGCAGCCAGAAAACAGCAGGAAGAAAATCAATAGATATACCCTATGGATTCACTCTTTTAGTACCCATATATGGTACTCGCCGTTTATCATCTCTGCGCCTTCTAGGATTTTTTCAAAGCCTGGGAACTTGTTATTCCATTCACCGAGTTGGCGAATATATTGTAACCGGGGCGCATGTTCATCACCAAAACGTTCTCCCGGTAGGATTATTGGTATACCTGGTGGATAAGGAATGACACTCACAGCAGATATGCGCCCTGCCAGTTCATTAAGTGGTATATGTTCAGTGCGGCCTCCCATATGATCAAGGTGTGCTTGTCGGGGGAGTTTCACTATCTCAGGTAATTGGCTAAATGATTTCTTTTGCTCAATATCTATTTCATATTCTTTTATATATCCGAATATTTTATCCGAAATATCTTTGAGCCCCATATTTTCATAATATTCAGGGTATTGCTTCGCGAGTTTTGGCAAACATTGTTTAAGTGAAGTATTAGCGTCATAGTGTTTCTTGAAATTCAACAATACATTGATCAATGTTCCCCATTTACCTTTGGTGACGCCAATAGAAAACAGGCAAAGAACGATAAAATCGGTGGTACGTGCCGGCACAATATCATGCTGACTGAGATAAGCGGAAAGAATTTCGGCTGGAATGCCATTTTCCAGCAATTCATCATTATCATTCATTCCTGGGCATAAAATACCGACTTTTGTTGGATCTAGCAGGCACCATTCTTCTGATAGATTGGTAAATCCATGCCATTTGTCTCCCTCTTTTAATACCCAACAGGCAGGATCCGTTGCCAATTGTTCTCTGTTTGCTTCATGGAAAGGAATTAATTTACCGCTATCTGCGCTGATAATCTCTCTGGCATTCCAGGGTAAGAAGAACCAATCATCTTTTTGTTTAAATTGATGATGGGTTTTTGCTAATGTCAGACGGAAGTCTACGGCTTCATTAATCGCGTTTTGTATCAGTCTTTGCCCCTGTGGGCCATCCATCATGGCCGCTGCAATTTCATTAGTGGCGATAAGCGAATATAGCGGTGAAGTTGTGGAGTGCATCATATAAGACTCGTTGAAACGGGAATGTTCAACGGGTTTTTTACCATTGCGGATATGGATATAGGATGATTGTGATAGCGCTGCCAACATCTTATGTGTGGATTGAGTGGCAAATATTGTCGGGCCATTATTGTCAAAATCATTTGGGTCATCACGCATTGAGTAACGATGTTTATACATAGGATTAAAACGCGCATAAGCAAACCAAGCTTCATCAAAATGAATTTGATCAACACTTTTTGCTAGTAAATCTTGTGCTTGTTCTGCGTGATAACATATTCCATCATAAGTACAGTTGGTGATGACCGCATAAACAGGCTTATTGTCTATCGCGATCGCTTTTAATGGGTGTTGTTCAATAAGTTGTTGGATATATTCTGGTTGAAATTGATCTCTGGGAATGGGGCCAATAATACCATAGCGATTGCGTTGAGGAATAAGATATACGGGCAAAGCTCCAGTCATGATTAAACCTTGTCCAATAGATTTATGGCAATTGCGATCGCATATAACAATCTCTTTCTCACCAATAATGGCACCCATGATAATACGGTTAGAACCCGAAGTGCCGTTAAGAACGCAATAGCTTTGATGAGCACCAAAAATCGTTGCGGCATATTCTTCTGATTCTTTAATAGCACCTGTATGATCTAGCAATGAGCCAAGTATTTTTCTTTCTATTCCGATATCACTTCGGAATAAATTTTCCCCAAAGAAATTAATTAATTCTCTTCCTGCCGCTGTCTTAGTCAGTGCAACACCACCTTGATGCCCAGGAGCAGTCCAGGAATATTCTGGTGATTCTTGGGTGTATTGCAGTAATGCACGAGTGAAAGGCGGTAATAATTGAGCATAGTATTTCTTAATTAGCGAACTGGCGCGAGAAGCGATAAATCCAGCCGTGTCTTCAAGCATCCAGACGAATTCATTTGCCAATCCCATGACTTCAAGTGTCAGTGTGTCGATACTGGAATATTCCGCGGTCAACAATACCGGAATGGTTGTATTGTGTCTGCGTATTTCTTTCAGTAATTCTAAGACTTGTTTATGAGATTCATAGTTATTATCTCCTGAAGTCCAATCAACAAAAATACAGCATAGTGAGGAGTCAGAAGAAACGGTAGCTATGCCATCTTGGAATGTAGCAGCCAGGATAACAGCGAAATTGTTCTTTTTTAATGCTTCTATTAACTCTGTAAAGGCACGACCATTTGCCGTCGTCGGACTAAATACATGGCTGCTGACGACCATAATTTTGTTTTGTTCGTTAATGTCTAAATTAATCATGATTTATCCTTTGAGAGAGATAGTGTCCTGACGAATTTAGTATGGTTAGCTGAATTAGTTGTCAAACATAATATAACTGAGGATATATAATGGCTGTAATTGACTCCTTAGGGCCTTATATTTGTTTACTTTTATTTTGGTTGGTTTTCTTGGGGAATTAATTTTTTCCGGTTTTCTTTGGCCTGTAAATATCCGACTAAACTAAGCTGATAACGGCGAATATTTTCAATATAGCGATAAGCTTCATGTCCACGGGCATAGCCATAGGTGGTATTTGTATAATATTTTTTCTGGCTTAATAGTGGAATCCGTTTTTTGACATCGAGCCAGCTATCGGGATTTCCTTTCTGTGATGCCGTCAGTTTGCGGGCATCTAACATATGTCCATAACCCATATTGTAAGCTGCCAGTGCAAACCAGATGCGTTCATCTTTAGGGATATTTTCAGGTAGTCGTTTCATTAAATTTTGCAGATAGATCGCCCCTCCCTTAATACTCTCCTCCGGATCAAGGCGATCAATGACGCCTAACCCTTTAGCCGTCTGACTGGTTAACATCATCAGGCCACGTACACCCGTGGGTGAGGTTGCCTGTGGGTCCCAATGAGACTCTTGCCAGGCAATGGCAGCGAGTAGTTGCCAACTGATATCACCGGAATATTTTTCAAATAGTGGCCGATAGGTAGGCAGAATATTATCGATGGCACTTAGAAAAGAGAGTGTATCGAAATAATCAAATGAGTGGACGTGACCAAAGTATTTCTCCTCCAATCGTGGCATGACATTTTTTTCCGTTAGCTGGCTGAAAAAATCCAGCATGGCAGCGTAAAGGCTGTAGTCGTCAATGCGTTTTAAATACCATGTCAGCGGGTTATCTTCACTCACATCAAAAGCGACGGCCAGATTAGGGTGAGTACGTTGTTGCAACGCGACATTAATCGAGTCACCTAACGTATAATCCAGTTTACCTTCTGATACCTGTTCCAGTAGTTCGCGAGTGTTATATTGCTGTGTCTCCTTCCATTCGAGCTCAGGGAAGGAACTCGCTTTCATTTCTTTCAATGTGCTGGCATGAGCAGAACCAGAAGCGACTAATAGTTTACCTTTTAAGTCTTTAAAAGAACGGGGGCGTGGAGTTCCTTTGCGATAAATCAGTTGTTGGGATACAGAATAGTAGGCAGGACCTGTGCGGGTTTGATCCAGCCTTTCTTGATGATAAGTCAGGCCGGCGGCCAGAAAATCAGCTTCACCCTTTTCCAGGTCATCAAATAACTGATTGATATTTGTTCTAAATTTGATTTCTAATTTGACGCCAAGGTAATTAGCAAAGCGTTGTACCAGCTCGTAATCAAATCCATTTGGTTCTTTCTTACCGGTAAGATGGATCAGAGGTGAGCTAATGGTGCTGATCCGTAGCTCTCCTCTGGTAATGATCCTGTTAATCTGCTCCTGCTGTTTATTCGGCCAACTGATGTTCAGACTAATGATGGCGGCAGAAAAAAGAGCGATAACAATGATAACGAAATAATTTATTTTTATATTATTCAAATGGTTATCTCTGTATAACGCAGTGTGGTGCTATGTGGAAACGCGCTATATTGTTATGGTTAAATTTCCAGTGATTGAGCATTTTGCGGAACAAAAACGGGCTGTGCAACCTAATTGATACTATTTGCATGATTTGGCGATAGGATAATTGGCTGTAATAATCGTCACGCAAACGGTTTCGTCATGGGTTACAATCCTCTATAATGGTCTCATTTCCCCTTAGGCATCTATTAAGCTTTGCTTCTAAGATGAGAGAATTGATTACTATGAAAATTCTACGTGGTTCACCTGCTTTATCTGCATTTCGTATCACTAAACTCCTTTCTGTGTGCCAAGAACAGCAACTTCCGGTCAATGATATTTATGCGGAATATGTTCATTTTGCAGAGATTAATGCATCTTTGAGTGATGTTGATTCAGCAAAGTTACAACAATTACTAAAATATGGACCTTCGCTGGCTGAACATGAACCCCAAGGTACATTGCTGTTAGTCACACCTCGCCCGGGAACGATTTCCCCTTGGTCTTCCAAAGCAACCGATATTGCTCACAATTGTGGCCTGTCCCAGGTTGTGCGTCTGGAGCGTGGCCTGGCTTATTATATCCAGAGCGATGAAATGAGTGGTGCACAGTGGCAAATATTGTCATCACTGCTGCATGATCGGATGATGGAAACGGTCTTTACTCAATTGGAACAGGCGGAGAAATTATTTTCTCGTCAGCAACCCGTTCCGTTAAAACGCATTGATATTCTGCAAGCAGGACGCAGTGCGTTAGAAACTGCCAATATTGAACTTGGATTGGCGCTGGCCCCGGATGAAATTGATTATCTGATGGATGCTTTCCAGAAATTAGGGCGCAATCCAACAGATGTTGAACTTTATATGTTTGCTCAGGCTAACTCAGAACATTGCCGTCATAAAATCTTTAATGCTGATTGGATTATTGATGGTCAGACGCAGCCAAAATCGCTGTTCAAAATGATTAAAAACACCTATGAGCAGACTCCTGATTATGTCCTGTCAGCCTATAAAGATAATGCCGCTGTGATGGAGGGATCTTCTGTTGGCCGTTTCTTTGCCCGTGCGGAAAATGGTTCATATGATTACCATCAGGAGCAGGCTCATATTCTGATGAAAGTGGAAACGCATAATCACCCGACTGCAATTTCTCCTTGGCCGGGCGCATCGACAGGTTCTGGTGGTGAAATCCGCGACGAAGGGGCGACCGGTCGTGGGGCTAAGCCAAAAGCGGGTCTGGTGGGATTTTCGGTATCCAATTTGCGGATACCGGGTTTTGAACAGCCGTGGGAAGAGGATTTCGGTAAACCGGAGCGTATCGTTAGTGCTCTGGATATCATGATAGAAGGCCCTTTAGGTGGCGCGGCGTTTAATAATGAATTTGGTCGTCCGGCGTTGTTGGGTTATTTCCGTACCTATGAAGAAAAAGTCAACAGTCATAACGGCAGCGAATTACGTGGTTATCACAAGCCGATCATGCTGGCAGGCGGGATCGGTAATATCCGAGATGAACATGTCAAAAAGGGTGAAATTTCTGTTGGCGCAAAACTGATTGTGCTTGGTGGCCCGTCCATGAACATTGGTTTAGGTGGAGGGGCCGCATCTTCTATGGCATCGGGGCAATCCGATGCTGATCTGGATTTTGCTTCGGTACAACGCGATAACCCGGAAATGGAGCGCCGTTGTCAGGAGGTGATCGATCGCTGTTGGCAGTTAGGCGAAAACAACCCGATTCTGTTTATTCATGATGTGGGTGCTGGTGGGCTTTCCAATGCGATGCCTGAGTTAGTCAGTGATGGTGGTCGCGGTGGACGATTTGAGTTACGCAGAATTCTTAATGATGAGCCGGGAATGAGCCCGCTGGAAGTCTGGTGTAACGAATCACAAGAGCGTTACGTATTGGCTGTTGCGCCGGAACAACTTCCGCTGTTTGAGGAGATTTGTCGACGAGAGCGTGCACCTTACGCCATTATCGGTGAGGCAACAGAGGAACGTCATTTACTGCTTAATGATGAACATTTTGATAATCAGCCAATCGATATGCCTTTGGATGTACTGCTAGGTAAAACGCCAAAAATGTTGCGTAATGTCAGTACATTAAAAGCGAGGGGTGAAAGCCTTGAGCGTCGGGATATCGATCTGACAGAAGCTGTTAAACGCATTATGCATTTGCCGGCTGTGGCAGAAAAAACCTTCCTGATCACGATAGGCGATCGCTCTGTCACTGGCATGGTTGCTCGTGATCAAATGGTGGGTCCATGGCAAATCCCAGTTGCGGACTGCGCTGTTACCACCGCTAGCCTTGATAGCTACTATGGCGAAGCGATGTCCATGGGTGAACGTGCGCCGGTCGCTTTGCTGGATTTTGCTGCTTCTGCCCGAATGGCGGTCGGTGAAGCTCTGACCAATATCGCTTCTGCTTATGTCCAGGACTTAAAACGCATTAAACTTTCAGCTAACTGGATGTCTGCTGCGGGTCACCTTGGTGAGGATGCCGGTTTGTATGCGGCGGTTAAAGCGGTGGGTGAGGAGTTGTGCCCTGTGCTAGGGCTGACAATTCCGGTGGGTAAAGACTCCATGTCGATGAAAACCCGTTGGCATGACCAAGGTGAGGAGCGTGAGATGACGGCGCCTTTGTCACTGGTGATTACCGCTTTTGCCAGAGTGGAAGATGTTCGCCGTACAGTCACTCCTGAGCTTTCCACTGATGAAGATAATGCATTGTTATTAATCGATCTGGGGCAAGGAAAGAACACGCTGGGCGGTACCGCATTGGCACAAGTTTACCGTCAACTGGGTAATAAACCCGCAGATGTACGTAGTGCTGAACAATTGGCGGGTTTCTTCAATGCGATTCAGCAACTGATTTCGGAACAAAAATTACTGGCTTATCACGACCGCTCTGATGGTGGTTTACTGGTCACGTTGGCTGAAATGGCTTTTGCCGGCCATTGTGGCATTGAAGCTGATATCAGTGTGTTTGATGAAGATATTCTGGCGGCGCTCTTTACAGAAGAGTTGGGCGCTGTGGTTCAGATTCGAGCATCGGATAGAGGGTTAGTTGAAAGCGTTTTGGCAGAACATGGTCTGGCCGATTGCGTGCATTATCTGGGTAAAGCCAAAGCAGGTAATGATTTTGTTATCTTTAGTGGCAACACTGAAGTCTATCGCCAGAATCGCAGTACCTTGCGCTTATGGTGGGCAGAAACCACATGGCAAATGCAGCGTCTGCGCGATAACCCGGCGTGTGCAGATCAGGAACATCAGGCTAAACAGGATAATCAGGACCCTGGATTGAATGTAAAACTGACCTTTGATATTTCAGAAGATATTGCCGCGCCTTACATTTTGCAGCAGGTAAGGCCGAAGGTGGCTGTATTGCGTGAACAGGGCGTTAACTCCCATGTTGAAATGGCTGCGGCGTTCCACCGAGCTGGTTTCGAGGCGATTGATGTTCATATGAGTGATTTGTTGTCTGGACGTATTGGATTGAGCCAATTCCAGACACTGGTTGCCTGTGGTGGCTTCTCGTATGGTGACGTGTTGGGGGCAGGTGAAGGTTGGGCGAAATCAATACTGTTCAATGAGCGTGTTCGTGATGAATTTGCTGCTTTCTTTGCACAACCTGATACATTGGCGCTTGGTGTTTGTAATGGTTGCCAGATGATGTCTAACTTGCGGGAGTTGATCCCGGGTGCAGAACATTGGCCGCGTTTTGTACGTAACCGTTCAGAGCGCTTTGAAGCACGATTCAGTTTAGTGGAAGTGGCTGACAGCCCGTCACTGTTCTTGCAAGATATGGTAGGTTCTCGTATGCCGATTGCGGTTTCTCATGGGGAAGGGCAAGTGGAATTCCGAGATAGACAGCATCTTGAGATGCTTGAAAGCAGCCGGTTAGTGGCGCTGCGTTATGTGAATAACTATGGGCAGGTTACGGAAAACTATCCGGCTAACCCAAATGGTTCAGTGAATGGCATTACCGCAGTTACCAGCCTTGATGGCCGGGCAACTGTTATGATGCCTCATCCAGAAAGGGTATCTCGCACGGTGAATAATTCGTGGCATCCAGAGGAGTGGAGCGAAGATGGCCCGTGGATGCGAATTTTCCGTAATGCTCGTAAGCAGTTAGGGTAATCAGGCGGTTTTTTTAGGCGATAGTATAGATTGGCTTCATTGAGATTCTTTGTTTCGTAACTGACATGAGATCACAATTGAAGCCATTTTTTTATTTGTTTTAGCATTCCATCCAGAGGTATAAATGGCTATGTTTGGATGGCTTGGTGATAGACCTATTAATTAAGGGGTTGGAGTCCAATAGAACGAATAGAAAGAATCACATCATCCTGACCTCAGAGAGTAAATCGGGGTGACGATCCAACACTTTAAGCAACTTCACTAAAGCTAAAGATGGCTTGGTTTTGCCGTTTTCATAGCGCGAGAAAGCATTGATGCCGCCGCCGAAGATTTCAGAAGCTTCCCGCTGATCAAGCGCGAGCTTCTTACGTACTCTGGCAATGAACTTGGGATCGACTATGGCCGCGTTGACTTGCTTCGAGAATGTCCGCATTTCGCACATGACGCGTTCTGATTCCGCAGCATCCAAAATAGATTCGGCGCAGGCAGGGCAGAAGTCGCCTGTTACCGCAGAAATGATTGTGGTTTCGCCCTTGTAAGTATAGGGCAGATCGCGGGTGTCATGGATAAGTTCCGCTGCACCGCAAACAGGGCATTTCATGTTCATAGCTCCTATTTATAACTCTTTGAAGGACACGATCAGCACGTCATCAATGACCGTCAGTTTCAGATACACGTCGCCTGCCTGTATACTTGGTCGGTACACGTCTTGCCAGACAGTGTGATCAGAATAAGTAGTCATACTCTTGTAGAAGTCTGCTGGAGTGAGCGCCATCACCACGGCCAACATATCGGAGAACTCAAGCCCCAACTCATTCGCACCGACTCGCGCTGCATGTGTGGTACGTACCTTTCCAGCTTCAATCATGGCCTTGACCACTGATAACTTACAATGTGGGGTTCGTTTTTCCATATGAGCGGATATTAACCTAGTTGGTTAGTATAATGCAATAATTTGATCTTAGTGGTAAGTATTAGCGTTATATCAAAGGTTTAGAGATAGAACCCCCCATCAATCTTTATCGGAGCGCTTAATATAGAAGTCTTTTAGACTTATAAAATAAGATTCCAAAATAGTGCTATATCTTATACTACTCATAATTTTATCTATACCCGTCATCTTTCAAGTTGCCTCTTTGTTGGCTGCACTCACTCACCCCGGTCACATCGTTATCTATGCTCCCGGGGATTCTCTCCCTTGCCGTCGCGATGCATCTTGAAATCCATAGGGTATATAATAATGAGTTGAAGAAAGCCATGTGTAGCAGAATTATGAAACGTTATTTATATTCTTTTTTCTGAATTAATAAACTTCGTAGTTTTGTCCGGTTTGAGCTCCGTCGACACTTTTCCTAAAAGCAAGAGCTACACGGCTTGCAGGAACAGCGTTAAAACCTGGGAAAAACTCACTGTATTTATCTAATGATTCCTGTAAGACATTAGGGCTAACGCTGTTTATGCGAATTCCCCTTGGCATTTCAATTGCTGCACATTTTACAAATGCCTTGACACCACCATTTGCCATAGCTGCTGATGCTCCTTGTAGGATAGGGTCGTCCATTATAATTCCAGTTGTTAAAGTAAAACTTCCGCCATCGTTAATATAGTCCATTCCTAACAGTACTAGGTTAATTTGGCCTTTAAGTTTACTGTTTATTCCTATTTCGTTTAACTCTGGAGTTAATTCTGAAATTGATCCAAAATGCGCGCTACCTGTTGCACTGACTACGGCATCAACTTTTCCAATTTTTTCATACATACGCTTAATACTATCAACGGAAGTGATATCGACTATAACATCTAAACCATTCCTTCCAGCACGAATGACTTCGTGATTTTTTTCTAATTCTTCCGAGATTGCTTTTCCTATTGTACCGCTTGCTCCAATAACAATAACTTTCATTTCTATTTACCCTTTTCTACATTAATGAAATTTTTGTGACTACATCGTTGCATGATGAATATTACTTTTAACTCGAATATGCTGAACTGATGCGAAAAAGGGTGAGCAGAAATTGCACACCTTTTTGTCAGTCATTGTTGATTAAATTCCGTAGGCTATTTCGTAGTTCATCAGGGGATACTACTCGTCCCGATTTTATATTTTTTTCAGCAAGAGAAAGTAGGCATAGCAAGGCTATTTGTTTTTGCTGCATCTCAAATTGAGTCAGATCTTGAACCATATATAGCGGTTCCTCGTTTTGGGTTTGACACATATTTTCCTCCGAATGGAGACCTATTTGCTTCTATCTACGATGGTACATCATTGGCTGATAAAGGCCAGATATATAGACCATTGACATGATATCAGTGCTGGTGATTCAGATGTGAAAGTCTTATATCAGTGAATTCCTAGGCGTTTAGATGCCCAATTGCTCCATTGTCTCAATTACCCGACAAACAGGTGTTATGGGTGTCTCAAAAAGGAGACATTTAATTGTTTGATTTTAATCTATTTTTATTTTCATGATTTTAGGTGTCTTTAATTGGCGACAAAAAATAAATTTTACTCATACCGGAAAATAAGCTGTTAGGTTGCTGAAACGTTACGTTTAATTTTTTATAAAGTAAAAACAGCTAGTTATAATTAAAATTTTAATATTGGCATAGAATATGCATTAAGTTGGAACAGTTGCTCATTCAACTTCTTATGTCGGCCCACATTTAGGTGGAGAGATGCCACATAAACCATCGAATGATGCCAGAGTAAGGTGCCTACCGTCCAACTCAGTGATATCGCTTTCGAGCCTTATCAAACATCGGGCGACACGTGGAGTGAGGCACCAACCTATGTCTGACTGTTGTAGATAAACAGCGGGCATGCGTTATCCTCACTGGCGGGATAGTAGCAAAAACTATTATTCCGCCGTCATCGCCCAGGTGTTTACCTGCCCCTTTGTACTGTTTGCGTCTTACACTGATTTTCAGTCACAGCAAAATTTATCAACCGATGGTTTTTCTATCAGCCTTTTGTCGGTTAGCATGAGTGTACTGACAGGTTACGAGATGATTTCCTTGAAAAAATGGCGTTTATTTCCGCGCTCATTGCGCCAATTAGTTGTCATGGCTTTCTGGCTGGTGTTATTGCCGTTGTTGGTTTTGGCTTATCAGGCTTATCAGAGTCTTGATCAACTCAGTGAGCAAGCGGCTGATATAAACCGTACCACGCTAGCGGATGCCCGCCGCAGTGAGGCTATGACAGGTATTGCGTTGGAGATGGAACGCAGTTACCGCCAGTATTGCGTGTTAGGGGATAAAACGCTGAAAAACCTCTACCAAAGGCAATATCAGCAATACCTTAAGATGCTGAAAGATCAGATGGTTATACTTGATGATCAACAGTATATTAAGACGCTTAACGATTTGCTGTCGCAGTTAACAAAAATCGCTTGTCTCAATAGTGAACCTACCCAACCTGCCGCTCAATTACTTGAGCAATTCTCCAATGCTAATAGCCAGATGGTACAGGCTACCCGTGATGTTATTTTCAGCCGAGGAGAACAGTTACAGAGAGATATTGCTGAAAAAGGGCAATTTTTTGGCTGGCAGAGTCTCATTTTATTTCTACTGAGTGCGTTATTGGTCGCGTTATTTACTCGCATGATTATCGGGCCGGTTAAAGGGATTGAACGCATGATTAACCGATTGGGAGAAGGTCAATCATTAGGCGTTCGCATAGATTCTTTTCAGGGGCCGCGAGAACTCCGCTCTTTGGCGCAACGGATTATCTGGCTCAGTGAACGCTTGGCTTGGTTGGAATCACAGCGCCATGAGTTTTTACGTCATATTTCTCATGAACTGAAAACACCGCTGGCAAGTATGCGGGAAGGGACAGAATTACTGGCTGATGAAGTGGCAGGGCCATTAACGGCTGATCAGCAAGAAGTGGTTGCTATTCTTGATAATAGTAGTAAACATTTACAGCAATTGATCGAGCAATTACTGGATTATAACCGTAAACTGGCGGATGGTCCGACGGAGCAACAGCAGGTTTCTCTGCGGGAAATTGTTAATGAGGTAGTTTTATCACACAGTTTACCCGCAAGATCGAAAAATATTCAGACGGAAATCCAGCTTGATACTGATATTTTATGGGCAGAGCCTACACTATTAATGCGGGTTATTGATAATCTCTACTCTAATGCGGTGCACTATGGTGCCGAATCCGGTAACATCTGGGTTTCAAGTCGTCAGATTGGCGAATATGTTCAAATTAATGTTGCTAATACAGGTACGCCAATCCCTGAATCAGAACGCAGTATGATTTTTGAACCGTTCTATCAGGGAACGCTCCAGCGTAAAGGTGCAGTGAAAGGCAGTGGTCTTGGGCTAAGTATTGCGCAGGATTGTATTAAGCGTATGGAGGGCGAACTGATATTGATTCAGAGCGAATTTGCTGACGTATGTTTTCGTATTAAATTGCCATTAGCTGCTGAGAATGAATAAATAATGCATAACAGGTCTACTTACCGTTTTGTACGAAAGACGGATCGGCAGAATATTGCAGTACAACTTGGGAAAAACGTATTGGTTGCCAGATTGTTATTACCACGAGTTTCAGTTTGGGGTTTTAGCATGATTCTGCTGATCTTCGTTGTTTTTTTATTGGCGGGTTGCGTTAAAAATCCGGTTAATAATAATTTAGCGACAGTTACTCAAATGGTAATACCAGAGCAACGGGTAACGGATTACCGTATTGCCGAGTGTGAGTTAATGTGGGATTTAGAGACGCTGCCATCGATTGAGAATGCGCTTTACTGGCTGCGACTGATGGATTGTTCAGATCGCCTGACATCAGCGAAAGCACGTAATATGGCGAAATACACGCTTCCGGTTACTTGGGATATGGCTTTTAAACAAAGTATCTTACTTAACAGTGCCGGGCCTACATTGTCTGAGCGTCGGAAGATGATTGAAAACTTCAACAAATACAGGTTGAAATTCCCAGATCCGTTGCGACCGTTATTACAGTTATGGCGTGAGCAGCAGGTTCAGCAAATTGCAGTGGCTGAGGAGCGGGCAAAATTCCAAAAATTACAGGCAGATACGGATAATAAACTTGATCGTCTGCGTGAAAGTCGTGCACGGTTGGAATTTGAGCTACAGCAAACTTCTCGTAAACTGGAAAATCTGACAGATATTGAACGTCAGCTCTCTTCCCGTAAACAAAATCAGGGGAGTGCTGGCTCAGGCAATTTGGATAAACATGTTGAAACGCCAGAAACGACGGCATTACCTAACAAAAATAGTACGCCAAACAGTACCTCTGAATCAGATAAAGGAGCAGCACCATGACAGCGCGTAAACCAGCCCATCTTCTTCTGGTTGATGATGATCCTGGTTTGTTGAAATTGTTGGGAATGCGTCTTACCAGTGAAGGCTTTCGTGTCACAACCGCAGAAAGTGGCGGTGAAGCGTTGAGATTGTTAACTAAAGAAAAAATCGATTTGGTGATCAGTGACCTGCGTATGGATGAAATGGATGGTATGGCACTGTTCGCTGAAATCCAGAAGCAACAACCGGGTATGCCAGTTATCATTCTGACGGCTCATGGCTCAATTCCAGAGGCAGTAGCGGCCACTCAACAGGGTGTCTTTAGTTTTCTGACTAAACCAGTTGATCGGGATGCGCTTTATAAAGCGATTGATGGCGCATTGGCGTTATCCACGCCTGCCAGTGATGAACAGTGGCGGGAGCAGATAGTTACCCGCAGTCCTGCTATGTTGCGCTTGTTGGAGCAGGCGCGAATGGTTGCCCAATCTGATGTCAGTGTACTGATAAACGGTCAGAGTGGTACGGGGAAGGAAGTGCTAGCCCAGGCAATTCACCGCGCCAGTCCACGGGCGAAAAAGCCATTTATCGCGATTAACTGTGGTGCTTTGCCGGAACAACTCCTTGAGTCAGAACTGTTTGGTCATGCTAAAGGCGCATTTACCGGTGCGGTCAGCAGCCGTGAAGGGTTATTCCTTGCTGCACAGGAGGGAACCCTGTTTCTTGATGAAATCGGTGATATGCCGCTGGCTTTGCAGGTTAAATTATTGCGCGTATTGCAGGAACGTAAAATACGCCCGCTCGGAAGTAACCGTGATCTGGATATTGATGTACGGATTATCTCAGCGACTCACCGTGATTTACCGAAGGCTATGGCAAAAAATGAGTTTCGCGAAGATCTCTATTACCGCCTAAATGTGGTGAACTTGAAAATTCCAGCTTTGAATGGCCGGGTTGAAGATATTCCTTTATTGGCGAATCATCTGTTGCGTGAATCAGCGAAGCGTCATAAACCTTTTGTCCGTAGTTTTTCAGTTGATGCGATGAAATGCCTGATGGCGGCAAGTTGGCCTGGCAATGTGCGTCAGCTTGTTAATGTGATCGAACAGTGTGTTGCGCTGACTACTGCGCCGGTTATTAGTGAAGCCTTGGTTATGCAGGCCCTGGAAGGGGAAAATACTGCGTTACCCACTTTTGTAGAAGCCAGAAATCAGTTTGAACTGAATTATCTGCGTAAATTACTGCAAATGACCAAAGGTAATGTGACTCATGCGGCGCGTATGGCGGGGCGTAACCGGACTGAATTCTACAAATTACTGGCGCGTCATGAGTTAGATGCGAATGATTTTAAAGAATAACTTCTCTGCTGTTCAGGAAGTTTTTACACTGGTATAAAGATTGGTGGCTTGGGAGAGCCAAATTGTATGAGCCGTACTCTTAATATTGCCCTTGCACAGCTTAATTGGATGATTGGCGACATTGAAGGCAACTGTGAACGTATGTTGCAGACAGTACAGGAACAACAGCACCAAGGTGCTGATTTGGTGATGTTTTCTGAACTGGCGATATCCGGTTATTCCCCAGAAGATCTATTATTCCGGGCTGATTTTCATCAGCGTTGCCGTGAGCAATTAGCACGTTTACAGGCGGCCAGTTGTCAAACGGCTATTTTAGTTGGTCATCCTTGGGAGCAGGACGGGGAGATTTACAACGCGCTTTCCTTATTCTGGCAAGGGAAAATTTTGGCCCGTTATTTCAAACAACGGTTGCCAAATTATGGTGTTTTTGATGAAAAACGTTATTTTAAAGCGGGCGATCAAAGCTGTGTTGTGCCATTTAAGGGCTACAATCTCGGCTTATTGATTTGTGAAGATTTATGGTTTGATGAGCCGATTGATGCCTTAAAACAGGCTGGTGCAGACTTAATTCTTTCTATCAATGCTTCTCCATATAATCGTGAAAAACCTTATATTCGTTATGAACTGATTAAAGAACATTGCCAACGTACAGATTTACCCATGATTTATCTTAATCAGGTTGGTGGTCAGGATGAGCTGATTTTCGATGGCTGTTCTAAAGTTTTTAATACAAATGGTGAAGTGACTCATCGGTTAGCCGCATTTAATGAACAAATCCAACAATGCCGTTTTAATGAATTAAAAATTGAACCTATGGTTAATCCGGCACCCGAATTACCGCCATTGCAGCAGGTGTATCAAGCATTAGTCCTTTCAGTACATGATTACGTTCGCAAAAATGGCTTTCAAGGCGTGTTGTTAGGCTTATCCGGGGGGATTGACTCTGGCTTAACGTTGGCAATTGCTGTTGATGCATTGGGTAAAGATCATGTTCAGGCTGTTATGATGCCATTTCGCTATACATCTGAAATGAGTATAGAGGATGCTAAAGAACAAGCTGACATGTTGGGTGTTGAGTTTAATGTGGTGTCGATCGAACCGGTGTTTGATGCATTTATGGCACAATTCGAACCTCTATTTGCGGGTACGGTCAAAGACACCACCGAAGAGAATTTACAGGCGCGTTGTCGTGCCGTTATTCTGATGGCGATGTCTAATAAACGCCATCGTCTCGTGCTAACGACCAGTAATAAGAGTGAATCAGCGGTGGGATATTCCACATTATATGGTGATATGGCGGGTGGTTTTAATGCGCTGAAAGATGTACCGAAAACATTGGTATTTGAATTAGCAAAATATCGTAATACCGTTTCGTCAGCGATACCTCAAAGAGTCATTGATCGTCCGCCATCGGCAGAATTGGCGCCTGGGCAGCTTGATCAGGACAGTTTACCGCCTTATGACATTCTGGATGATATTCTGGAAGGTTATGTGGAACAGGATAAGTCGGTTGATGAGCTGGTGGCAGCGGGGTTTGATGAGCAGATTGTACGTAAAGTTGTTCGTTTGGTTGATATCAACGAATATAAACGTCGTCAGGCTCCGGTGGGTCCGCGTATTACGCACCGTAATTTTGGTAAAGACAGACGTTACCCGATTACCTCTGGTTTCGGCCGTAAAAATTGGTAACAACAGGAAAACTTCATGAAAAAGATTGATGCGATTATCAAACCTTTCAAGCTGGATGATGTGCGTGAAGCTCTGGCGGAAGTGGGTATCACCGGAATGACGGTAACCGAGGTAAAAGGTTTTGGGCGCCAGAAAGGGCATACCGAGCTGTATCGCGGTGCGGAATATATGGTGGATTTTCTGCCAAAAGTGAAAATAGAAATTGTCGTGCCAGATGATATTGTCGATACCTGTGTTGAAACCATTATGCAGACGGCACAGACCGGGAAGATCGGTGATGGTAAAATATTTGTATTCGACGTGGCGCGTGTTGTGCGTATCCGTACTGGTGAGCAGGACGAAGAGGCGATTTAACTTAATTTAAATTTTTTGGGGGTGGTGACAGGTAGATAAAAAGGCCACCCCTATAAAGATAGTCGCTGAGGGCAATAAATTAAGCGCTAAAGCAAAATCCGATATTTGCGTACAGAATCAAGATATTGGTTAATATAGAAAATATTAAGAATGCAGTAAAAACCCTGTCAATATAATATAAAGATTAGGTAAATATCTCAATCAGCCATAATTAGCGATGTGGTTAATTAAATAATTATTTGAAAATACAGTCATATAAATAAATTATTTAACCTTAATGACTATTCTCAATTTAAATTTATTATAAGAATTTGAGGTTATCTTAAAAAAAACGATTGAAATTATATTGTTGTGCCGTTTCTTTCTTGCCAGATAAAGCAAGAGCAGCAACTATTTTATAGATCGTTTAAATTTATTATCTTTTTTAATCTGAACATTCGTACCTGTCAATTTGGCTTAATAATGAGGCGGTACATATGACTGATTTCCATCGCTTTAACCTTCATTTATCTCAAATCATGCATTAGCACTTTTCGCTTGAAACAGGATCTCCGTTTTGGTTTGGTAATCACAAAAAAGAAAGTATCAGATCATAACTATCC